>WBUQ01000157.1 GCA_008933635.1 Desulfobulbaceae bacterium
GCTGTTATGTGTATATGCATGATATGAAAGGGGACAGGGAAAATCAAGCTCAATTTAAGATAAAACTTAAATACCGTGCCGGCGGCATCTTCAATGAACCGGTTCAGCTGAGGGTTGACAACCGTCGCCTCCTTCTCTATAAACCGACGATACAGAAATGTTTTTGCTGGGGTGGCGCAAGGCCTGAGATCATACCCTTTGAACCTGACCTGGTTGATACCAGCGTAGGGAAATGCAGCAGTATCGTCGCCGGTGTCCTGTCCTGAAGAGTGTTCTCCTGCCTCTGCGCCGTATCGGTTGTCAATACCAATTCCGGATAGAAAAATGCCTGCTCGCTCCCCGTTCGCTGCCAAAGCGGCTGAAAACCTGGTAAATATCCGTGCCCGCCGCCCGCTGGTGCACAACATCACCAATTTTGTGGTGATGAATTATACCGCCAATGTCCTGCTGGCCGCCGGGGCCTCGCCGGTCATGGCCCATGCCGCCGGAGAGGTCGAAGAGATGGTGGGACTGGCGCAGTCGCTGGTCCTCAATATCGGCACTCTCACCGACCACTGGGTCGAGGCCATGCTGCTGGCGGGGAAGAGGGCCACCTCCCTGGGAAAACCGATCGTCCTCGATCCCGTCGGCGCCGGCGCGACCGCCATGCGCACCGCCGCCGCGGCAAGGCTGCTGGCCGAGACCGGCATCGCCGTCGTGCGCGGCAACGCCTCGGAGATCCTCGCCCTCGGGGACCGGCAAGGTGGCGGCCGGGGTGTCGATGCCGTCCATGGCGTCGAGCAGGCCGCCGAGGCTGCCGGCCGGCTGGCGGTCAGGCTCGGGACCACGCTGGCGGTTACCGGTCCGGTGGACCTGGTGACCGACGGCAGGAGGGCGGTCAGGGTCGCCAACGGCCACCCGCTGATGCCGGCCGTCACCGGTACCGGCTGTTCGGCGACGGCGATTATCGGCGCCTTCCTTGCCGTCGATCCCGACCCGCTGTCGGCGGCGGCAACCGCGCTGGCCTTCTTCGGCATCGCCGGCGAGATGGCCGGCGAGAAGGCGTCCGGGCCCGGGTCGCTGATGATCGGCATGCTGGATGCCCTGTACATGCTCAGTCCTGAAGAGCTGGCAGCGCGCTGCAGGATCAGCGGGGTGTGACCGATGGCGAATCCCGATTACAGTCTCTACCTGGTCACCGACCGGGGCCTTGCCGGTGACCGCTCCCTGGCCGGGATCGTCGGCGAGGCCGTTGCCGGCGGCGTCACCTGCGTCCAGCTGCGAGAGAAGCTCTGCGGCACCCGCGATTTCATCGACCAGGCCCGGCAACTCAAGGCCCTGCTGCAGCCGGCCGGCATCCCGCTGATCATCAACGACCGGATCGATGTCGCGCTGGCGGTCGGGGCGGACGGCGTTCACCTCGGCCAGCAGGATATGGCGATCGCCGAAGCCAGGTCCCTTGCCGGGCCGGCGATGATCATCGGCATCTCGGCCGAATCGCTGGAGGACGCCATCCGGGCGGAACGGCAGGGCGCCGACTATATCGGCATCAGTCCGGTCTTTGCGACGGCGACCAAGGCTGACGCCGCGGCCCCCCTCGGTCTGGAAGGCGTGCGGCGGATCAGGGAGGCGGTGAAGCTGCCGCTGGTTGGGATCGGCGGCATCACGGAAGGGAACGCCGGGGCCGTGGTGGCTGCCGGGGCGGACGGGGTGGCGGTGGTTTCGGCGATTATCGCCTCCCGGTGTCCGCGGACGGCGGCGACGGCACTGCGCGGACAGGTTGACAAGGCACGGAAGGAGACACGGATGTGAACACGGAATGCAAGAGGTATTGCCGGGTGCTGACCATCGCCGGCTCCGACAGCGGCGGCGGGGCCGGCATCCAGGCCGACCTGAAGACCATCGCCGCCAACGGCTGCTACGGGGCCAGCGTCATCACCGCCCTCACCGCCCAGAACACCTGCGGCGTCAGCGCCATTCATGCCGTGCCCGTCGACTTCGTCCGGGCCCAGATGGATGCGGTCCTCTCCGATATCGGCTGCGATGCGGTGAAGATCGGCATGCTCTTTTCCCCGGCACTGATCCGGGAGGTCGCGCAAGGACTGCGGCGGCACGGGGTCGCTCGGGTCGTCCTCGACCCGGTGATGGTCGCCCAGAGCGGAGACCGGCTGCTGCAGGACGAGGCGGTCGGGGCCTTGAAGGAATGGCTGCTGCCGCTGGCCGCCATCGTTACCCCCAACCTGCCCGAGGCCTCGGTGCTGCTCGGCAGGGATGTGGAGACAGCCGAAACCGCCGGCGGGGCGGCAAGAGAGCTGGCAGCCCTGGGGTGCGCCAATGTCCTGGTCAAGGGCGGCCACCTGGAGGGTTCGGATTGTGACGACGTCCTCTGGCTCGGGGAGGAGGGGCGGCTGGTCCGGCTGCCCGGACGGAGGATCGCCACCGTCAACAACCACGGCACCGGCTGCACCCTGTCTTCGGCGATTGCCGCGTTCCTGGCCCGGGGAGCGGGCATCGAGGAGGCGGTCCGCCGGGCGAAGGAGTACATTACCGGAGCCATCGCAGCCGGAGCCGGCTACCGTCTCGGGCGCGGCCACGGGCCGGTCCACCATCTGTATCGCTGCTGGTAGGCATCCCCGCCTGCGGCCGTCTCCGGGTTCAATCCTGCCCCTCAAGCAGATACCGGCCCTCGATGCGGCAGACGGCCGAGCCGCCGATAAAGACCCGGGGCGTTGTGGCCCCGTCGCTTTCTGCCATGAGCCTGACGATATTGGGCCGTTGCCTGTCGCCGTTCTGCTCGACGGTCAGGGGACTGCCATGCCAGAGCCGGTGCTGCAGTAGGTAATGACCGAGGGCGGCATTGCCCGAGCCGGTCGCGGGATCCTCGAGATAGCCGAACCGCGGCGCGAACACCCGGCTGCGCCAGCCTGACTCCGGACGGGCGGTCTCGTTGGTGAACAGGGTGACGATGTCGAGGGAGGCCTGTTCGCAGAAGGTCTTCAGCACGGCCTCGTCCGGCCGCACGGCGAGGATTGCCTCGAGACCGGCTATCGGCAGCAGCAGGGTCTGCAGGCCGGCGTTGATGACCGCCGGCGGCAGGGTGCCGGAGATCGCGTCGGGCCTGCAGCCGAGGGCCGCGGCGATGCCGTTGGTGCCGGGGACCTGGCTGGAGAAGATCGGGTCGGGGGAGCTGATGAAGACCGCCTGTTCGTCCCTGATCCGGTTTTCAGCGACCAGGCTGCTGCTTGCGGTATCGAAACGGATGGCCGGCAGCTGCCGGAGATCGTCATTGCCGGCCAGCATGTCATAGAGGATGGCGATCGTCGCATGGCCGCAGAAAAGGACTTCCCGCTCGGCGGAATAATAGCGCAGCGCCAGCCGATCCGGGCCTGTCCGGCAGACGAAACCGACCTCGTTGACGAGCCCCCGCAATTCCCTGGCGATCTGCTGCATTTCGGCAGGCGAGATGTCGGATAAGGAGGCGAGGGAGATCATCCCTGCCGGGTTGCCGCCGGATGAGCCGGCGGCGAAGGCGTCGAGCTTCTTGAACGAAAACGATTTCATGGTGTCCTCTCCTGGATCGGGTTGCGCACTGTCCGCTTCAGCATAACGGACCTGTCCGCCCCCGGCGAGACACAGTTTGCCGGAAATCCGGCCGGTACAGTCTGCCGGCCTGAAATCCTGTCGGGCTGGAAATGGCGGGGAAAGGCGGAGTTTCCTCAACCCTCCTGGCGGGTTCGACCCGGCTGCAGCGCCCGCTCGATGAGCGGCTGAATCCGGTCGAGCAGGTCGGCCCGCTGCAGATAGGGGCAGGGCTGGCCGTAGGGGAACTCCCGGCACTGCCGCGGACGGGCGTCGTGGACCGAACAGCGCCTGATCATCCTGTCGTTGCTGAGGAAGGGGCAGGAGCCGTCGGACCGCGTCCTGAAGGTGTTCTTCCCCTCGATGTGGCGTTTGCGGAATTCACCGTCCGTGATGCCGAAATGCCTGGCCAGCCGGTTGATATCCTCGGCAGTGATGTAGAGGGTCGACCCTTCGAGACGGTAGCAGCAATAGCCCGGGCAGTAATTGCAGTAGACTGTTTCGGCCGCTGCGGCCGGCTGGGGCGATGGGAGGGGCATGGTCAATACCTGGTGGCAGGAGGTGGGACGGCGCTGGCGGCGATGTGCCGGGTCCGTCTGCCGGGAACTGAAGAGGTGACCCGGGTCTGACTCGACTATGCACCGGCTGCAGCCGGCTGTAAAGGAAAACCTGAGAATTCCCTTGCCCGGTCAGGAGGCATCCGCTAGTTTAGGAGGGCTTGCCCGAAGGTCGCATGGGGCGTATAACGGGCGGGAGATTGCAGGAGAAAAGGGGAAAGAATGAAGAATCAGCAGTGGGGCGTGGTCCTGGCGGCGGTCATCGTCTGCGCCGGGCTTCTGTTTGCCGCCAGCCGGCTGCAGCAGACGGGTATCACTATCGTCGACAGCCGGCCGCCTGAGCCGGCGGTGAAGAGCGAAATGCCGGCTGAATCGCCGAGGACCATTTCCGTCCGGGGCGAAGGACGGATCATCGTCGAACCCGATCATGTCAGGATTACCGCCGGCGTCTCGGAAATTGCCAAGACCACCGGCCAGGCCCAGCAGCAGGCAAACCGGAAACTGGCTGTCGTCCTCGACATCCTCAGGAAAAACGAGATCCCGGAGCGCAACATCCGGACATCGCAGCTCTCCTTCCGTCCGGAGTACGACTGGAGCGACGGGGAGCGGCGGCTGATCGGCCAGCGGGTCGAGCAGCTCCTCGATATCTCGATCCCCGAGATCGATGTCCGGCCCGAGCGGGTGTCGAAGATTCTCGATGCCTTCGGGGCCGTCAATCAGCTGGAGATGCATTCGGTGGCCTTCGATGTCAAAAATCGCAAGGAACTGCTGAACCGGGCCCGCATCCTCGCCTTTGAGGATGCCCGGCAGAAGGCCGATTCGCTGGCAAAGCTCGCCGGCCTGGTGCTGGAAAAACCGGTTCAGGTCAGCGAGACCGCGACAACGGCCACCCCCGCCCCCTATTTCCGGACGACGCCGCAGATGCAGATGGCGGCAGAAAGCGTGCCGGCCCCCCTGCCATCAGGGGAGATGGACGTCACGGTCAACATCGACACGGTCTTCGCCGCCCGCTGAGAGGTACGGTAAAAACCGGGATGCCGGTCTGGAGGCTTTGAAAAGGCATGACACAAACAGAGGCAATTGTCAGAGGGAAGACCGTCTGTCCGCTGGACTGCCCGGACAGCTGCGGCATGATCGCCACGGTCAGGGACGGCAGGGTGGTCAGTCTGCAGGGCGACCCGGACCATCCCTACACCAGGGGGTTCATCTGCCGCAAGATGCGGAGGTACCCCGAGAGGGTCCATGCCGGCGACCGCCTGCTCCATCCCCAGGTACGGACAGGGGCCAAAGGGGAAGGACGGTTTGCCCGGATATCCTGGGACGAGGCATGGGATATCCTGGTGACGCGGCTCGGCGAGGTGGTGCAGCGCTACGGCGCAACAGCCGTACTGCCCTATGCCTATGCCGGCAACATGGGGATGGTCAACCGTTTTGCCGGGCATTCCTTTTTCTATCGGCTCGGCTCCCTGCGGCTGGACGAGACGATCTGCTCTGCCGCGGCCGGCGCGGCCTGGTCCAGGCACTGCGGCTCGGCCCCGGGCAGTCCGCCGGAGCTGGCCGCCGATGCCGGCCTGATCGTCGCCTGGGGCATCAATATCAGGGTGACCAACGTCCATTTCTGGCCCTATGTGGTCGAGGCGAGGAAGAAGGGCGGCCGCCTGCTGGTCATCGACCCCTACCGCAATGCCACCGGCCGGGCGGCAGACCGGTATCTGGCGGTGAAGCCCGGCGGCGACGCAGCCCTTGCCCTCGGTCTGATCAAGGCGCTGCTCGAAGAGGGTCTGGTCGATCGCCAGAGGCTGGTCCGCGACACCACAGGCTTCCAGCGGCTGGAGGAATATCTCGGGAGAACCGGCTGGAGCGGTTTCGAGGACGACAGCGGCATCGGAAAAGCGCAGATGGTCGATCTGGCCAGGGAGCTGCGCGAACAGCCGCGAACCTTCTTCCGCATCGGTATCGGACTGACCCGCAACAGCCGTGGCGGCATGGCTGTCAGGGCGATTCTCTCCCTGGCGGCGGTCCTCGGCCTCTTTCAGGGCGGCCCTGGTCGCGGGGTGCTGCTTTCGGCCGGCGCCTTCCGCGGCAATCGCGATCTGCTCCGCTTCCCCGGGCTTGCCGGAGAGGAGACCCCGAGCGTCAACATGATCCAGCTCGGTCAGGCCCTGACCGCCGGCCGGCCGGCGATCCACGCCCTGTTCGTCTACAATGCCAACCCGCTGTCCGCCTGCCCGGACACGACCACCGTCCGGCGGGGACTGCTGCGAAGCGACCTGTTCACGGTCGTCCATGACCAGGTGATGACACCCACCGCCCGCTGCGCCGACCTGCTGCTGCCGGCGACCACCTTCCTCGAAAACCGTGACCTCTACACCGCCTACGGCCACTTTCATCTCGGCATCGCTGATCCGGTGATCCCTCCGCAGGGTGAGGCGATTAGCAACTTTGACCTGTTCCAGACCCTGGCGGGGAAAATGGGATTTGATGAGGCGCCTTTCCGGCAGACGGTCGACGAACGCATTGCCGGCTACCTCAGGGAGATGGAAGGCCTGCCGGTCGAGGCCGGCACCGGGGGGCCCGCCGCCGGGCAGTGGCTGCGGTCGACACTGGCCAATACCCGCGGCAGTCTGTTTGCCAGGGATGGCGGCCGCTTCGCCTTCGCCGCGGACGACCAGCCGCTGGAGCCACCCTTCGCCTGCCTGTCCCGTGCCGGTGAATTCGCCGACCCGGACCTGCGCTCGCGCTTTCCCTTCAAGCTGCTGATCCCGCCCCACGCCGACCTGCTGAACAGTACCTTCGGCGAGCGTTATCCCGGGGTGAGCGGAGAGGTCCTGATCCATCCGGAAGATGCCATCGCCGCCGGCGTGGCGGAGGGCGAGCTGGTCGTGCTCGAGAACCATCGCGGGCAGGCCGTTCGCCGGGCCAGGCTGAGCACCGACACCCAGAGAGGGCTGCTGGTTGCCGAAGGCCTGTTCTGGACGGCGGCAGGAGAGGATACGGCGATCAACGGGGTGGCCTCGCAGAAGCTCTCGGATATGGGCGGCGGCGCCACCTTCCATGAGTCACGGGTCGCCCTGCGCGGCAGCCGATGAATCCGGAGCGGTCGTCATGCGTCGTTGTCTGATCCTGATGTGCTGTATCCTCCTTGCCGCGTCACCCTCAGGGGCTGCGACGGAAAAGACCGTCAACCTGGCCACCCTCACCGATTTCATCCCCTTCTGTTTCCGGAAGGAGAACACCGCCGCGATCCACGGCGAAATTATCCCGCCCGGCTCGGATTCGGCCCAACTGCAGGGCTATGCCTGGGACGTGGTCCGCGAGAGTTTTCATGCCATGGGCTATGGCATCAGGCTGGAGGTCGTCCCCTGGGAGCGGGTGATCCACTATCTCAACACCGGCAGGGTCGATGCGGTATTTCCGGCGATCGATACCGCAGTCAGGCTGGAATCCTATATGTTTTCCCGCGAGTCCGTCGATGAAATGCGGATGGTGCTCTACCTGCGCCGCGATTCGACGCTGCGCTGGCAGGGTCTGGAGTCCCTGCACGGGCAGAGGGTGGCGGCAGTCCGGGGCTGGTCGTATGGCAACAGATGGGAAGAGGCAACAGGCATCGTCAAGGAGCGGACCGATACCGTCCTCCAGGGGTTCAACCTGCTCGACAAGCAGCGCCTCGCCGCGGTCATCGGCTACGAGGCAGTCTATGACTATGCCCTGAAGGAACAGGGTATCCGCCATCGCTATCGCAAAGTGGGGCCGATAGAGGTGGTCAGTGAATACATGATGGGCCGGAAAAACGATCCGGCCAGCGCTGCGGCAATCGATATCTTCGACCGGGGGCGGAAAAAGATCGAAGAGGAAGGCATCCTCGACCGGATTGCCGGCAGGTGGCTGTGAGAAGCATGGAC
>WBUQ01000011.1 GCA_008933635.1 Desulfobulbaceae bacterium
CATGTTCTGGCCGCTGCCCGGGAGCAGGGGCACTGCTACCTCACTGCCGGCCAGATCGACACCGAGGTCCGGCAGCTGCTGGATCTGGATTGCAGGGATCGACTGGAAGCGGTGCTTGCGCAGATGCAGGTGGAAAATCTCCTCCGGATCAGGAACCTGACAGTCGGGGATGATCGCCCCGCTCCTTGTTATTACTCCAAATCATTGTACTACGATGAGGAATCAGTCGCGCTCAGGCTGAGGGGTTTGGGAGGAACGTTGCCGGTCGACCGGCAACGGGCAGCCGCCTGGATCGACAGCTATTGCCAGGCCAGGGATATATCGCTCAGCGACGAACAGGCCAGCGCGGTGGAGCGGATCGTCGGGCAGCAGTGCTCGATACTGACGGGCGGGCCGGGCTGCGGCAAGACCACGACGACGCTGGTCATTGTCCGTCTGCTCGAGTCGATGCGGCGGGAGGTCCTGCTCGCCGCGCCGACCGGCCGGGCGGCCCAGCGGATGAGCGAAGTGATCGGTCGCGAGGCGCGGACCATCCACCGTCTCCTCGAGTGGCAGAACGGCGGATTTCTGCGGAACGAGGAACATCCGCTGCAGGCCGATTTCCTGATCGTCGACGAGTGCTCGATGCTCGATATCAGCCTGACTGCCTCGCTGCTGAAGGCAGTACCTGCGGGCTGCCAGCTTCTCCTGATCGGTGACGCCGACCAGCTGCCGTCGGTCGGTGCCGGCAACGTCCTCCGGGATGTGATCGCCTCCGGTGCCATTCCGGTGTTCAGGCTGACCAGGATCTTCCGCCAGGCCGGCGAGTCGCTGATCATCCGTTACGCCCACCAGATCAACAGCGGCGAGATCCCGGCGATCGCCTCGCCGTTCAAGAACCCGGCGGTGTGGCAGGACGGCAGCGACTGCCTGTTTCTCGATTCCGACGAAGCCACCCGCGAACAGATTGAGTTTATCACCCGGGTCAAACGGGCCTTCAACTGGCAGCTTCCCCAGTTTGAGGGCCTGGCGACCGGGAGCAGCCCCTTCGAGTTCAGGACTGCCGAGGCCGTCACCTCCAGCTCCGAACAGGATTTCGTCATCCCGGCACGGTTTCGCCATGTCGACCTGGAGAAAGTGCGGCAGGCGGCAGGGCCGGTGGCGGAACTGAAGGCGGTGCTGGCCAGGGTCCACCCCTGGTCGACCCTGCATTACGGCCTCACCGCCCTCGAGACGGTCGTGCGCCTTTACCGGGAGTGGATACCGAAATACCAGGGTGCCAGCGGCGAAATCCAGATCCTCTGCCCGATGGTCCGCGGCACGCTGGGCACGGCCAATGTCAACTCGGTCATCCAGCGGGCGGTCAACCCGCCTCGTGAAGGCCGGCCCGAACTGCAGGTCGGCGAGCGGATCTTCCGCGTCGGCGACCGGGTGATCCATCGTCGCAACAACTACGACCTCGGGGTATTCAACGGCGATATCGGCAGGATCGTCGCCATCGACAATGAGGAACTGACCTGCATCGTCCGCTTCTATCCCGATGACCGTGAGGTGGGATACCAGCGGGACGATATCGTCGAACTCGATCTCGCCTATGCCATCACTATCCACAAATCCCAGGGCAGCGAATTCAGCGCGGTGATCATTCCTGTACTGAACCAGCATTTCAAGATGCTCTACCGCAACCTGATCTACACCGGGCTGACCCGCGCTCGCCGCCTGGCTGTCTTCGTCGGCACACGCAAGGCGCTGGCGATGGCCATTCGTCAGCAGGACCCCCTGCGAAGGCAGACGGCGCTTGAACAGCTGCTGCGCCAGGGGTCGGGTGTGGACGGATGAGCGATCCCATGGTATTCTGGGGAAACGATTCAATCCAGCCTGGTTGTATGTGCCAGGTCAGCCGGTTTGAAATACGCATGAAATAGCTGCAGCCCTGGCCGGTAAGGTGAGTGGGAGTACACCATGTATATCTGTGTTGATTTTGACGGTACGATCGTCGACCATCGCTATCCGGAGATCGGCGAGCCGGTGCCGATGGCGGTCAAGTGGCTGCTTCGCCTCCAGAGCTGCGGGGCGAAACTGATCCTATTCACCATGCGCTCCGATGATCCGCGTTTCGGCGCCCTCCTGACCGATGCAGTAGAGTATCTTGAGAAGAACGGCGTCAAGCTGTTCGGCATCAACTCCAATCCCGACCAGAAGGCCTGGACTGCCAGTCCCAAGGCCTACGGCCATGTCTATATAGACGATTCAGCCTTTGGCTGCCCGCTGATCCAGCCCAAAGGGTTCGCCCGCCCCTGCGTTGACTGGAAGAAGGTTGGCCCTCAGCTCGAACATATGTGTCTCAGCCGGGCCTGGTAATGCCCCTGCAAGCCCGTTTCATGATGAAGCATCATCCGTTTTGACAGCCAAACGGTATCCGTACCATTTTTCCAAAAGGACGAGAAAATGTCGGCGATTGTCACGCAACTCTACAAATTGGTAGATCAAAATAAGGAATTTTGTTTCAACATCGAATCGGCCAGGCCGCTTGTCGGGGAAGAGTTGCTGTGTCTCCGCCAGATCCTGGCCGATGGCTTTGTTGCCGATACGGTGACGACGGAACCGGTCCTCGCCGGCGACCGTGTAGTCGAGATCGGACCCCGCCTGAATTTCGCCACCGCATGGTCATCGAACATGGTCTCGATCTGCCGTGCCACAGGGCTAGAGGCGGTGACCCGGGTTGAGCGCTCGCGACGCATCCTGGTTCCGGAGGGAACCGATATCCAGGAATATATCGATCAGAACCATGACCGGATGACCGAATGCCGTTACCTTGAGCCGCTCCATACCTTTGAAACCGGCATCGTGCCGGAGGCAGTCTACGAGGTCGACCTGCAGGGCAAGGGGCCGGATGGTCTGCTCGGTATCCCCGGGATATCGATGGATGAGTGGGACCGGAACCTGTATTACGACTATTTCGTGAAACAACACGGACGCAATCCTACCATCGTCGAGATCATGGATCTCAACAACGCCAACTCCGAACACTCCCGCCACGGCTTCTTCAAGGGTCAGCAGGTCATCGACGGCGAGGAGATGGCAGACTCCCTCTTCGGTCTGGTCATCGCCACCCTGACCGCCAATCCGAAGGGTTCGGTGATCGCCTTCAAGGACAATTCCAGTGTCGTCGAGGGATGCGAGCTGCAGACGCTGTTGCCGGAAAGCCCCGGTCAGCCGTCCTCCTTTACGGCAACAACCGTCAGATACCATCCTCTGCTGACCGCCGAGACCCATAACTTTCCCACCGGCGTTGCACCCTTTCCGGGAGCCGAGACCGGCACCGGCGGCCGTATCCGCGACGTCCAGGGGACCGGCCGGGGCGGTTTCGTCATCGCCGGCACCGCCGGCTACTGTGTCGGCAACCTCCATATCCCCGGCTACCCCCTCGAGTGGGAGGAGCGGTATCCATGCCCCGGCAATCTCGCCTCGGCCCTCGAGATCGAAATCGAGGCATCCAACGGCGCCTCGGACTACGGGAACAAATTCGGCGAGCCATTGATCCAGGGCTTCACCCGTTCCTTTGACCTGCAGCCCGACGGTGGCGAGCGCTGGGGCTTTCTCAAACCGATCATGTTCACGGCGGGCATCGGCCAGATCGATGCCCGCCTGACCGAGAAGAATGCGGCCGAAAAGGGGATGCTGATCGTTCAGGTCGGCGGCCCGGCCTATCGTGTCGGCTTCGGCGGCGGGGCGGCTTCGAGCATGCTGCAGGGCGAAAACGCCACCGACCTCGATTTCGACGCCGTCCAGCGCGGCGACGCCGAGATGGAGCAGAAGATGAACCGGGTCATCCGCGCCTGCAACGAGATGGGTGACAGGACCCTCATCGATGTCATCCACGACCAGGGGGCCGGCGGTCCAGCCAATGTCCTCAAGGAGCTGGTGGAAAAATCCGGCGGACGGGTCGAGATCCGAAATATTCGGGTCGGCGACCCGACGATGTCGGTGCTCGAGATCTATGTCGCCGAATACCAGGAGCGCAACGGTTTCCTGATCCGGCCGGAGAATATCGAACGTTTCCAGGAGATCTGCCGGCGGGAAAAGGTGGCCTGCGAAGTCCTCGGCGAAGTGACCGGCGACCTGCGCTTCGTCGTCCATGACGATCGTGACGGCTCGACCCCGGTCGATATCGAGCTCGTTGCCCTGCTCGGCAACATCCCGCGCAAGACCTTTCGCGACTGCCGTCGCAATCCCGGCCTCAGGCCCCTTGCCTTGCCAGCCGGGGTGACGGTGCGCGACGTCCTGCACCGGGTGCTGCGTCTGGTGTCGGTGGGTTCGAAACGTTTTCTCACCAGCAAGGTCGACCGGGCGGTGACCGGTCTGATCGCCCGGCAGCAGTGCTGCGGGCCGTTGCAGCTGACGGTGGCGGATGTGGCGGTGGTGGCGCAGAGCCATCTTGGCCTGACCGGCATCGCCACCGCCGTCGGCGAGCAGTCGATCAAGATGCTGGTCGATCCGGCGGCCGGGGCGCGGATGGCGGTCGGCGAGGCCATGACCAACCTGGTATGGGCCAGGATAGCCGATTGCGAACAGATCAAATGCTCGGCCAACTGGATGTGGGCACCGAAGCTGGCAGGTGAAGGCGCGGCGATCTACGACGCCGCCAGCGCCATGCGTGACGTGATGATTGCAGTCGGCATGGCAGTGGATGGCGGCAAGGACAGCCTGTCCATGGCGACCATGGTCGGCAGCGAGACGGTCAAATCGCCGCGCGAACTGGTCATATCCGCCTACGCGGCGGTGCCCGATATTACCCGGGTCATCACCCCCGATATCAAGCATCCCGGGTCCTTCCTGGCCTTGATCGATCTCGGCAACGGCCGCCATCGCCTCGGCGGTTCGGCCCTCGCCCAGGTCTATCGCCAGCTGGGACACGAAAGTCCTGACGTGGACCAGCCGGAACAGCTGCGTGCAGCCTTTGCCGCGATCCAGGGACTGATAGACGGAGATCTGATCAGTGCCGGGCATGACCGCAGCGACGGCGGTCTGATTGCCTGCCTGCTGGAGATGGCCTTCAGCGGCGACTGCGGCCTGGAAATAGCCCTCCAGGGAGAGGCCGGTGTCTTCGAGCAGCTCTTTGCCGAGGAGCTGGGACTGGTGGTCGAGATCCGCCCGGGACGGCTGGAGCAGGTCAGGGAGAGACTGGAGAAGGCCGGCGTGCCGCTGGCGGTGGTCGGTACCTCCACCCCGGAAAAGCGGATCATAATCGACTGCAACGGGGAGCAGGTGCTCGATGAGGAGATGGTGCTGCTGCGGTCCTGGTGGGAGGAGACCAGCTATCAGCTCGAGCGGCTGCAGATCGATCCGAGCTGCGCCGACGAGGAGAAGACAGCTATCCATGACCGCCGGGGGCCGACGTACCGCCTGCCGTTTATCCCGGAACCGGCGCCGCCGGCCCTCCTGGCCCTGACCGGCAAGCCGAAGGTGGCGATTCTGCGCGACGAGGGTTCAAACTCGGATCGCGAGATGACCTCGGCTTTTTATCTGGCCGGTTTTGAACCCTGGGATATCTGCATGCAGGATCTGCTGGACGGAACAGCCACCCTTGACGGGTTCCGGGGACTGGCCGCCGTCGGCGGCTTCTCCTACGCCGACGTGCCGGAGTCGGCCAAGGGCTGGGCGGCGGCGATCCGCTTCAACCAGCGGCTGCAGGAGATGTTCCGTGCCTTCTACAACCGTCCCGACACCTTCACCTTCGGGGTCTGCAACGGCTGCCAGCTCTTCGGTCTGCTCGGCTGGGTACCGCGTCTCGGGCTCGCCGACGAGCAGCAGCCGCGATTTGTCCACAATCGTTCCGGTCGCTTCGAGTCCCGCTGGTCGACGGTCCGGGTGGAGAAAAGTCCAGCGATGATGCTCAGGGGCATGGAGGGCACGGTCTTCGGCATCCATGTCGATCACGGCGAGGGACGACTGCACTTTCCCGATGAGGAGATCCACCGGGAAATCCTGCGGGACAGGCTGGTGCCCCTCTCCTATGTCGACGACGACGGCAGGCCGACCGAGGCCTATCCCTTCAATCCCAATGGCTCGCCCGGCGGCATCGCCGGCCTCTGCTCCGCCGATGGCCGGCACCTGGCGCTGATGCCGCACCCGGAAAGAGTGTTCCTGCCCTGGCAGGCCCATTGGTTGCCTGAGGAAATGCGGCATCTGCAGGTGACGCCGTGGATGCAGATGTTCCGCAACGCCTACGACTGGTGCATGAAAGCCTGATCGGGAAAAGGCGTTGCCATTTCCGCTTTTTCTGTGAGAGGATGAGCGAAGGCTGACCGGTCGCTTGCGGCTGGTCAGCCTTTCTTTTTGGTGAGCTGCTTGTCGAGCATGATCCTGAGGATGGTCTTGTCGGTTTCGATCATGCCGTCTTGGCTCAATTCCCCCATGTTCCTGATCGTTTTCTCGGTGGATGCGCCGATGATGCCGTCGGTGTCCTTGACGTTGACCCCCTGCAGGGAGAACAGGGCGGCCTGGACAGCTGCCCCGGCGGCGGTGTTGAGTTTGAGGGCGCAGCCCGCCTTGGCCCCGTCGCAGATGACTCCGGCCAGGTCTTCCATGATGTTCTTGATCGCCCCCGCCATGTGGTGGACGTCGCCGCCGACCAGGTAGGTGATGCCCGCGGTGGCCCCGGCGCCGGCTGCCACCGAACAGCCGCAGACGGCTGACAGCCGGCCGGTATGCGCCTTGACATAGGCGGTGATGATATGGCTGAGGCCGATGGCGCGGAGCACGGTCTCCTGGTCGCAGTCGATGAAGTCCTTACTTGCCCAGATCGGCAGGATCGCGGTCAGTCCGTGATTGCCGCTGCCGGCGGAGCTCATTGCCGGCAGCTTGACTCCGCCCATTCTGGCGTCGGCTGCGGCGGAGGTCAGGCGCCTGGCCGATGTCGCCATGTCGTTGACCAGCAGCTTCTGTTTGAGCAGCCGGTCGATGGCCTTGCCGATCCCCAGGCCATTGCCGTATTTCAGGCCGTGCTCGGCGAGAGCCAGGTTATGCCGGACCCCTTCCTCGAGAAAGGCCAGGTCGTCGGCGTCCAGGTCGGAGACCAGCTCGAAGATGTCATCGAGGGTCAACCCCCTCAGCCATTCTTCAAGTTCTGCCAGTTTTTGGCCGCCGGTAGGCGATCCGCTTTTCGCGACCAGCGGTGAATCGGTGATTTCCGAGCCGTTCAGCTGCAGACTGACGATATTGTTATGGGAATCGGTAATCAGTGACTCGGCGGTATCTGCGCCGGCGGTGATGCGGCAGCGGATGTACAGGCCGGTCTGTTCGCGCAGATGGACGGTGACGAGGCCGTGTGCCAGGAGATTTCTGGCTTTGCCGACCGCCTGGACATCGAGGGCTTCAAGGACTTCGAGGCCTTTGCCGGGGTTGCCGCCATAGGCACCGAGCGCGGCAGCGGTGTCGAGACCGCTCATCCCGTCACTGCCGGGGATGGTGACCGCCAGTCCGTTCTTGTAGATATTCGGGTCGACCCAGATCTCGATGCTGTTCAAATCCCTTGCCGGCAACAGGCTGGCCGCGGCCGCTGCGCCGAGGGCGACAGCGATCGGTTCCGTGCAGCCCAGTGCCAGGGCGACTTCCATCCGCAGGATATCCTTGACCGTAAACGTGTTCATCGGTTGCCGGTGCTCAAGCTGGGGGGAGATGGAGAACCGCCTCGATCTCGATATTGGATCCGAGCGGGAGGGCGGCGACCTGAACGGTCGAGCGGGCCGGCGGGCTCTCCGGGAAATGTTCGCCGTAGGCACTGTTGACGGCCTGGAAATCGGCAAGGTCGGTAAGGAAGATGGTGGTCTTGACGATTCCCGCCAGATTCCCGCCGGCTTCCCGGGCGATTGCTTCGATATTGCGCATGATCTGGCGGGTCCGGTCGGCTATCGGAGCGTCGATCAGCCGGCCGGTGGCTGGGTCGATGGGCAGCTGGCCGGAGATGAAAACCAGTTCTCCACAGACGATGGCCTGGGAATAGGGACCGATGGCGGCGGGTGCCTGGCTGCTGGTGATGGCTCTTTTCATGATGCAAGACCTCTTTTCAATGGGATGGCTGGACGAGCTTTACGGAGTCCTGATCTTCCGCAGATAGTTGTAGACCGTATATCTTGATACGCCGACCAGACGTGCCACCTGTTCGACTGCACCTTTCAGGCGAAAGACTCCGTCCTGCTGGAGTAAGCCGATCAATCTGGTCTTTTCCTCGGTGGTCATGGTGGCAGGCTGTTTGCCGAGTGCGAGGATCGATCTGTTGACCAGGGATTCTATGGTCTCTTCGGCCACGAGGGCAAAGGTCTCACTTGTTTCGACCGACTGTTCGAGAGAGTTGACAAAGGGTTGCAGAGCCTGGCTGGCGTTGAAGAAATTGGTGGTGTCGAAGTTGATGCAGAAGGCGAAAAGCGGCTTGCCGGCGGCATCGCGGATGAACACCGTGCTGGATTTCAGGGCCCTGCCGTTTCCCGTGATCGTCCTGTAATTGTGCAGGTCCTCGACGCGTTGCTGCTGCAGGGCCCGGACCAGCAGGTCGGTGGCCGGGGCGCCGGGTTTTCTGCAGGTGACATCCCCGGTGATGTAGACCAGCGACCGCTGCAGGGAGCGGACATCGTGCAGGCAGACCTCGCAGCTGGGCCCGAAAAATCCGACGACGGCGTCGGCGAGCCGCTTCAGGTTGTCGACGGAGATGGTTTCTTCAATGGCGATCGGTGAATTCATGTCTCTGTGTCTCAAGAGATGGGGGAGATAATCGGATGTTGAGTGGTGTTTGTTTATTGCATATGCACACCACGTCTGTCAACAAAATATTTGAGGACGTCAACAAAATTTGAGCAATCATCCGGGAACAGGGTGTCGCGTTGCCCGACCAAAGAACAATTCCTTGAATTCGGAAAGTGCAATGCTGATAATGTAAGAAAGGCATGAGCAGCAGTCTCACCTCTACCTGTCACAAGGAGGAGCATGATGGCAGCGCCAAGAAGCAACACACTCACGCATCACGTCGCAGCAGTTAAAAAAGGCGAGCGGGTCTTTGAAAATGCCTTCCAGAGTGTCAGCCGGATGATCCTGAGCAGGGAAATCGACAAGGTTGTCGTCAATGGCAAATCGACCTTTGATTTCCGCATATTCCGCGAGAGCAGGAAACATATCGTCGGCATGTACGACGAGATCAACTCCTTCGTCTCTTTCGTCAAGGATGCCTCGGAAGGGGGATCTTCGAAGGAGATGGCCTTTGTCCTTGTCGGCGAGCCCGGCAATGGCAAGACGTTTCTGGTTGAGTACCTCTGCGGGATGTACCGGAGTTTTCTCTCGCAGCCGGAGAACCGGAAATACACCTTCCGCTTCGTCAATCTCGACCAGCTCGGAAGTTATGGCAATATCAAGGTCATCGAATCGCAGACCTATGAAGATCCGATGATCCTGGCCATGAATATCCACGAGAGCCGGAGTGAATCGGAGCAGTATCTGGTCAGGCGTTACCGGGTCGACGACACCCAGCTGCGCAGCTGGTACGACAACTACCGGCCGCTTGGCGCCTGTACGGCGTATATCTGGAATGATATCAAAAACTTTACCGACGGCAAGATCGATGATATGCTGGGTTTCGTCGAGGTCGTCCCGGTACCGCTGGTGGAGAGTCTGGGAACGGTCACCGGCAAGTACCCGGCCAAGGACAAGATCACCTCATCGGCCGTCGATCTGCTCGGCGAGGAGTCCATCCAGCGGCTGCTCCATATTTCCGACACCAACAATCCCTACCGCTTCGACCTGCGGCGCGGGGCGCTTGCCCGGGTGGCGGGCGGCGGCATCCACTTTAGCGACGAAATCTACAAGAACAAGAAAGACCTGGTTCAGGTCTATCTCGGCATCATCCAGAATCGCACCATTGAGATCGACGGCTACAAGTGGCCGATCGACACCCTGATCATCGCCACCAGCAACAATTCGGAATTCAACCGGTTCCTGGCCGAGAAGGAGGAGGCGCCGATCGTCGATCGCTGCCGCATCTGCTATGTCTCCCACAACACCAATTACCGGCTGCAGAGTGAGCTGACCGCTTACGCCATCGGCAACGAGTCGAAGACCACCCTGACCGGCAGCACCATGCACCAGGACCCGAATCTCAACTACGCCGCCTCGGTGGCGACGGTGCTGACACGTCTGCCGCGCTCGGAGAAACTGACGCCGATCGAGACGATGAAGCTGGCGGCCGGTGAGGTGGCCGGCGAGAAGAGCCTGAAGACGCTGTCAGAGGTCATCGACACCCTGAACCAGGACCACGACATCACGAAACGCTTCGGCCAGAAGGGACTGGGGCAGCGCAACCTCGGCAGGGCGGTGCAGTTGATGCTGGAAAGCTCGGAGACCAATGAAGGCAAGTGCATGTACGCCTACGACATCTATCTGGCACTCGAGCGGGTGATCCTCGATTACGTGTCCGAGGCCGGCGACCGGGCCAAATTCCTTGACGACCTGAAAATCGCCAAAGGGTTGTACCGGGAGCGGATCATGACCGAGATGTTCAACGCCTACATGGATGAACCGCTGGCCATCCGCAAGGATGTGATCAACTACGTCAACATGATCATCGGCATCGATGCAGAGAATCTTGGCGCCGACAAGATGTGGAAATACAAGAATCCCCAGACCGGCGAACTGCAGGCCCTGAAGATCGACGAACGATATATAGACTCGGTCGAGGACTGCCTCGGCCTGAAGACCCGCGAGCAGAAGGACTCGTTCAGGACCTCGATTCGCAAGATCTACGGGCAGAAGATCTCGGTCAGACCAGATTATGATTTCATGGACAACCTCGAACTGGTCAAGGCCGTCACCGACGTCCGTCTCAAATCGGATATCGCCGGTGCCGGCAGCCTGATCGGGGCCCTGGCCAACCGGACGAACGAGGAGAACCAGAAACTCTATGACCGGATGATCGACACGATGCTGAAAAAACTTGGCTACTGCACCACCTGCGCCCAGAAGACCATAGAGTACTTCTGTACACAGGTCGATGAAAACTGAGTAATTTCATGTTGCTGAATAATCAGTCGCTGGCTGGGGCACCGGGACGATGAACCCAATGCAGAAGCTGTATATCTCACTCAAGCAGAAGGGACTGACGGTCGAGCAGGAGAGGGTGATCGAGCTTGAACTGCGCCTTGCTGAGGAGCAGGGCGAAGGAGCTCATGCCCATCGTCCGCTCGAGGAACCGCGGGACAGGGGGCTTTATGCGTGGAGTGATCTGCAGCTGCAGCTCGATGCCTCACCCCCGCATGCTCTGCCGCTTTCTTCCCTCAATACCCTTGATTCCCTCCTTGACAGGGACAGGCAGCGGGAAGAGGATGGTTTTCCGCGCAAGATCAGGATCGGCAGGATGATGAAACCCGGCAGGGATGGCGGCGACAAGGTGGTGGTGGTGCCGTCGACGGTTGAGGAGAAGTTTTTCCATGACCGGATCAAGATACAGGAGGAGGGTGACGGGGAAGGCGAAGCCGAGGGTGGGGCCGGCGAGGGCGAGGAGGGCGAGGTCATCGGCGAGCAGCCGGTGCGCGAGGAAAAAGGCCCGGGCGACAGCGGCGCCGGCCAGGGCGAGGGCGGATCCCATGAGCTCGAATCGAATGCCTACGATCTGGGCCGCATCCTTACCGAACAGTTTAAGCTCCCGAATCTGAAGGATAAGGGGAAGAAACGGTCGCTGACCAGGTATACATACGACCTGACCGACAAAAATCGCGGTTTTGGTCAGATCCTCGATAAGAAGGCGACCCTCAGACGCATCCTCCAGACCAATATCGCTCTGCAGCGCGTATCGGGCAGGGGACGGATCAACGCCCTGGATTTGGTGATCTCGCCGCGCGACCGGGTCTACAGGATTTTGTCCCGGGAAAAGGATTACGAATCCCAGGCGATGGTCTTTTTTGTCCGTGACTATTCTGGTTCGATGAGCGGCAAGCCGACCGATCTGGTTGTCAGCCAGCATGTACTGATCTACTCCTGGCTGGCCTTTCAGTATCAGAATCAGGTCAGGACGCGGTTCATCCTCCACGATACCGAGGCCAAGGAGGTCGTCAATTTCCATACCTATGCCAACCTGCGGGTGGCGGGTGGGACCCAGGTCGCTTCCGCCTACCGGTTGGTGAACAGGATTGTCGAAAAGGAGAATCTCGAACGGGATTACAATATCTACGTCTTTCACGGGACGGATGGCGACGACTGGGATACCAAGGGAGAAGAGGCGCTGCCCGAATTGCGGAGGATGCTCCGTTATGCGGCGCGGATCGGCATCACCATCGCAGAGAACGGCTATGGAATCTCCGGCAAGACTGAGGTGGAGCGCTATCTCCGTAATTCCGGGCTGCTGGACGAACGCAATGAACTGCTGCGGCTTGATGTGATGGACAAGGACAGCAACGAGGGGCGGGTGATCGAGGGTATTAAGCGCCTGATCTCATGACGGGCATCCGTTACCGGGATCGGCTCCTATCTCTATGGCGATACTATGGAACTGTTAAGCCAGCATGCCAAGAAGATCATGGAAGGCTGCAAGGAGCGGGCCAGGGAGGCAGGTCTCAGCTTTCAGGATGAAAGCCTCGAGTATATCGTCACCAACCGTGACATGCTCCAGCTGTCTCCGAAGCTGATGATCCCAACCCTTTACGATTACTGGGTACAGGACGTGGAAGTGCTGAAGGAACAGGGACGCTACGAGCTCTATCCCGGCAACCCCTACGAGACTGTCATCAATACCCGGCCGCCGATTTCGTATTACAACGACAACAACCCGGACTGGCTGAACGTGATGATTTTCTATCATGTGCTCGGCCATATCGATTTTTTCCAGAACAACATCTTCTTCCGTCATACCTGGGACTATGATTTCACCAGCCGGGCCCTCTCCGACAAGCGGATGATCGCGAAACTACGTTCCGAGAAGGGGCGCTGGGTGGATTATGTCATTGAATTTTCAAAGGCAGTCGATAACCTGGTCGGTTATTTCGACGTCCTTGCCGACCTCGAGAAACCAGATGCGAAAGGGCCGGAAGCGATGCTCGATTACTATTTCGATGTCTTCCTGCAGCAGGACGGGCATGCGATAACACGGTATGTTCGCGAAATAGAGTTGTATAACACAATGCTGCACCAGCATGAAGCGGGAGCTGACAAGGCTTTCCTGGACTCGGTGCGAAGCCGCCACCCGGAATTCGAATCCCTCTACGACAAGAGTCGCAGGGAGAAAAAGCCGGCCAGGGGTGGCGATGTCCTCCAGTTCCTGATGGACAATTCGCCATTCCTGCACCATGAGGAAAACCGCTGGATGCTCTCTGTCATGTCGATGATCCGCTCGACTTCCCTCTATTTTCAGCCTCAGATCCGTACGAAGATACTAAATGAGGGATGGGCCAGCTACTGGCATGAAAAACTGTTTCTGGAAGATGACCGGATAGGCGGCCACGAGGTCGAGTACGCGATAGTCAATGCCAAAGTGACTTCTATGCCACGGGTGGGGCTCAATCCCTATGCCCTGGGCATGCGTCTTTTCGATTATCTCGAGGACAAGGCGGAGAAAGGCAAGATATCGTACGATTACGACAGGATCGGCGATAAAAACACGCGTCGTCACTTTGACCGGAAAACGGGAAAGGGGCGTGAATTCATCTTTGCAGTCCGCGAGAATTCTGCAGATTCGATGTTTGTCAGTACTTTTATCGACCAGGATTTCGTCGACCTGCACCGGCTTTTTGTCGCCGGCAAGAGATTCAACAAGGAACGGATGACCTGGCAGTACTACGTGAAAAGCCGGCGGGCCGAGGATTACCGGGAAATGGTCGCGGATTCCCTGTATCATCCTCCGCTGATCAAGGTCAGCGCAGATGACAAAGGGACCCTGGTCCTCAATCATGTCTTCGAGGGCAAGCCGCTGGTCCGCGAGTATATCGAGGCTACGATGATGGGGCTGGAGTTCCTCTGGGGCGGCCGGATCTGTCTGTACACGTCTGAACCGGTACCGGTAAAGACCACCGCCGAACAGGAGGAAGCGACGATGAAGTCCGAAAGACCGATACGGGAAATTGGCTGGAAACGCTTTCTCTATACAATGAGCGGGAGAAAGCTTTCCCGGGAGCCAGTCAGCGAAATGTGATCAACGACAGCGGAATGAGAAACCGGTAATCAGCGAGGGGACCAGTTGATGCGTGATCTCACCAGGGCCATGGGCAATCTCCGTAATCATGAGAGCGGCTGGCCGAAGCAGTCAATGCTTTCCTTTGCCGAATTTCTGCAGGAGGTCGTCGCTCAGCCGACACGGGTCATCCGGAATGTGCTGCAGGTCTATGCCGACATGGTTCATACCTTCGTCGCCGAGGGTATCGATGAATACAGCGACGACCCGGAGTCGATCCGTTATCTGAGCTATGACTGCAGCAGGCTCTTCGTCGAGAACTCCGACCGGCCGTTTTTTGCCGACCGCCTTTTCGCCAATCGTCTGATGCGTCATGTCGAGGCCCTGTCGGTCGGGGCGCAGCAGAACAAGATCTACATCTTCGAAGGACCGCACGGCAGCGGCAAATCGACCTTCCTCAACAACCTGCTGCGCAAGTTTGAAGAATACGCCAACACTCCCGAAGGGATGCGCTATGAAGTTGTCTGGCGGCTGAAACGCGACCAGTTGGTGGGCGGCGTCCACTCGCTGGCGACATTGACGGAGAGGCTCGCCTGGGTGCTGGAGGGCAGAGAAGGACAGGGCAAGGCAGAGGGGGGAGCGGGTGGCGATTGCAGCGACGACAGCGATCCTTCGACCTATTTCGATGTCCCGTGCCCCAGCCATGACAACCCGATCCTGATCATCCCCAAGGATGTGCGCCGGCGGTTTTTCGACGATCTCTTTGAGAATGACAAGTTCAAATGGCGCCTGTTCACCGAGAAGCGGTATGAGTGGGTGTTTGAGGAGTCCTCCTGTACGATATGCACGTCCATATATCAGAATCTGTTGAAACAATACAATGATCCGCTCAGAGTGCTGGATTTCGTGGCCGCGAGGCCGTTTACCATTGATCGCCGGCTGGGCGAGGGAATTTCCGTTTTCAACCCAGGCGATGCCCCCCTGCGGCAGAATGTCCATCATAACGAGATGATCCAGCGCAATCTCGACCAGCAGTTCTGCTCATCGCGGCCGATTTCCTATCTCTACTCCAGTTTTGCCAGGACCAACAACGGCATATACGCCCTGATGGATATCAAGTCGCACAATATGGGGCGACTCCTGGAACTCCACAATATCATCAGCGACGGGGTGCATAAGGTCGAGGATATCGAAGAGCGGGTCAACTCGCTGTTTTTTGCCCTGATGAACCCCGAGGACCGCAGGGTGATCACCGATCTGCAGGCCTTCTCCGACCGGATCGAATTCATTAATATTCCGTATATTCTCGATCTCAAGACAGAAGTTGAAATTTACAGGGAAATATTCGGTCGACATATCAACGAAAGTTTTCTGCCGCGGGTGCTCCATAATTTTGCCCGGGTGATCATCGCCACCCGTCTCAGGACCAAGTCCGAGGCCATGCTCGAGTGGATACCCGATCCCAGTCGCTACGAACTGTTCTGCGACAGCCACCTGCAGCTGCTGAAGATGGAGATCTTTACCGGATATATTCCCCCATGGCTGAAGGAGGAAGATGTGGCGGCCTTCACTGCCAAAAGGCGGTTGAAGATTATCGCCGAATCAGAGAAAGATGGCTGGAAGGGTCTGTCCGGACGGGATTCGATCAAGATGTTCAACGAATTCTATTCGAAATATGCGCGGGACGACAAGCTCATCAACATGTCGATGCTGGGCAAATTCTTCCGCAAGTACTGCAAGGAGGACAGGGATATCCTGCCGATGGGCTTCCTCGATTCGCTGCAGCGCATGTACGATTATACGGTGCTGCAGGAGGTCAAGGAATCGCTCTACTACTACAATGAAGAGCAGATTTCCCGGGAGGTCCAGAACTATATGTTTGCCGTCAACTTCGAACCCGGGACGGTCGAGATCTGTACCTACACCGGCGAGCGGCTGGAGATCAGCGAGGCATTTTTTCAACGGGTGGAGTCACGCCTGCAGACCGACGGCAGAGATGCTGTCGCCTTCCGCAACAGCGTCCAGAAGACCTATGCCACTGTCACCCTGACCCAGGAAATACTTCGGGACAATCTCCCGATCGTCGAGACCTCGCTGTATCAGCATCTGTATGAACGGTATGTACACAACCTGAAGGAAAAAGTCCTCGAGCCATTCCTGAAGAATGAGAATTTCAGGCGGGCAATCAAGGATTACAACGAAGAAGCGTTCAAAACCTACGACAGCAAGATCCAGGACGATATCCACTTCCTGATGGAGAATCTCCATCGGAAACACGGATATTCACGTCAGGGGGCCAAAGAGATCTGCATCTACGTCATCGACAATAACCTGGCCGGGGCCTTCGCCGGCAAATCAGATCAACACTGATGCGTGGATGAGGCTGGTCCGCCGGCTTCAGCCAGGGCTTCCCTGATGTGGGCGGTCAGCAGAGCAATAACCCCCGGCAGATGGCCCAGTCCCTGATCGACGCTTTCGACGCTGAGGCCCAGCGACTCGAGCCGTGAACGCCAGGAAAGCGGACCAAGGCCATTGATGTCGCGCTCAAAGTGCATGCCGGTCGTCAGCAGCAGGGGAATGAGGCAGACCCTTTTCCAGCCGGCGGCGATGATCTCGCCGGGGAGCATCGATGAGTCCGGGTTTTTCTCGATCACGCCAACGAACAGGCGATCGCCGAACCGTTGCCGAAGGTACCGTTCGATGGCGTAATAGGCGATCCAGATGGGATGGCCTGTTCCGTGACCGATCAGCAGGATGGCCTGATCCGGCATGCCCTCGATCATCGGTGCCAGGGATTCGGCAAGGTCGCGATAATCCTGGGGGGTGGTAAGGAGCGGTCTGCCGATATGGTACGGTATCGGCGATTGTCGGCACTCACGCTGCAGCATATGGAACTCCTGGCCGGGAAGAAGCTGCAGCGGTTGGATGATTGCCCGGCTGATACCCTGGGCGGCGAAGGCTGCCAGGCACTCAGGTGGAGAGAGTGTTCTGTCCGGCAAGGATTCCCGTACTCCCTTTCCCGACCGTGCGGAAAAGGCCAGGGACAGGGGGGTATCCGCCATTGATGACCGTATTCCTTCCTCAATGAACCGGTAGGTCGAGGCTGTTTTCGCGGAAGCGGTTCCAAACGCGGCGAGGATGACAGGTGTCTTCATCGGCAAGTTACGCTGTTGAGTGGGAAAGATGATAGGAAGATCGATTGGTGGGGATGGCTGCCAGTCTTTTCCTTCTACCGGAAACAGCCGAAAAGGTCCAGCGGGAGAGCTAACAGGCTATAAAGAAATGATTCTCTCGTCACAGGAGGTTGTCGGACATGTATTTTAGAAAAAAATTTTTTACTAAAATAGGAGGGCCTCTTGACAATGCGTAACAACTACGATAGACATTGAGAACAGAGTAAAAATATTTGTACTTCTTGGTTGCGGTGGATTGCTTAAGAAGGAGAAAGAATTTCAAGGGGATGGAGTAGCAGTATGGGGCGGTTATCCTGGCCGCAGTCAAACTGAAACAAGGGAGGGCAGAGGATGGTAAAAAAAATTTCTGTTTTCGCACTGGCAGGATTGCTCGCGATTCCTGCCATGGCAATGGCCAGCGCCGGGCCGAATGTCACTGATCTGGAAAAGAAGATCGAGGAGCTGAGCAGGGAACTGGATGCTCTGAAAGCGGCAATGGACGCCCAGAAGGAAGTCAGCGACAAGCTCTCCGACAGCGTCGACAGTCTCGATGAGCGCTCGGAGGACTGGGATCTTGCAGCCCGGATCAAATTCTATGGCGATTTCCGCAGTCGGCTCGATTACTATACCGCTGATACCGTCTTCGGCAGAGATCTTGAAAATGACACTCTCTGGACCAACCGTTTTCGGCTCAACATGCGGGTCAACGCGTCGGAGAACGTCGAGTTCAAGGGGCGTCTGGCAATGTACAAGACCTGGGGCAACCAATCCGCCTTCACCGATGATTCCGGAGCGATGTGGCCGGTCTTTGACGGCAACGTCACCCGGACCCCGGCCGAAGACAGTGCCCTGTATGTCGACCGGGCCTACGTCAACTGGAACAATATCGCCGGTCTGCCGATGTGGTTCTCCATCGGCCGGCGCCCGACAACCGATGGCCCGCCTGCCGAATTCCGCACCGGAGTCGATGGCGAAGCCACCCCGATGTCCTTCATGAACTGGCCTTTCGATGGCCTGACATTGGGATACGCCTGGAACTGGGGGTATGAGGCAATGGGTGACAGCCGGCTCCGCTTCTGCTATGGCCGCGGCTTCGAGGCCGGTCTGCAGAATGAAAATGGCACTGGCTCTATCGATGACATGGATTTCGCCGGCTTCAGCTGGGATGTCATGAAAAAGGATGAGATGTTCGCCTATTTCCAGATATACAATGCCTTCAACGTCATCAACTACCCGAATTTCCAGGATCCGATCATCAACTCCCAATTTGGAAACATATCCGGCATGGGAGACAGAAAGAACCTTGGCAGCATCCTCCATACTTCGGCGGTGTTCGAGAACAAGGTCGCCAATCTCAATTACTTCCTGGCCGGTGGCTGGTCGCAGACCAACCCGGATGCCGACGGCATGTTCAACGACTATGCGGCAATGGCAGCCGGACTGGCGGGCCCCAATACCAGTGAAGAAAACGGCTACAGCGTCTATGCCGGTGTCCGGTACGACATGGACAATATCCGCCTGAAGCTCGGTGCAGAGTTTAACTACGGTTCGGAGAACTGGGTGGCGATGTCGCCGGGGCATGACGAGATCTACCAGGCAAAGCTGGCGACCCGTGGTCAGGTCTATGAGGTCTATGGCCTCTATGATCTACCGACTGGCGAGATGATTTCAAAATACGCCAAGACTTTTATCCGCTTCGGTTACCAGCATTACGAGTACGATTACTTCGGCTCTGGCGACTGGAATATGGCCGCCTATGACCTGAACGATCCGATGGATCTGATGAAGATGTCCATGATGGGAATTGATTCGGTTGAGCAGGCCGATCAGATCTACCTGACCTTCGAGGCGTTCTTCTGATCTGAGCAGGGCGTATCTCTTCTCCTGAAAGGGGATGCCTCAGCGAGGCATCCCCTTTTTGTATTCATCGCTCCCCACTTGTCCCCGTTCTGCTCCGTCTGCTATACTGCGAGACCTGCCCTCCCCAGGCAGGTTCGCTATCGGTTTGCCATCATCGTTCGGAGCGTGAGACATGCTTTATATGGAGAAAGACATCCTCTTCGGTTCGTTTGGACCGGAACATAATCCCGCCTGCCGGTACGCCATGTTCAATCGTCATGGCGGGTTGAGTCGACCGCCATTTTCGTATCTCAACTGCAGCTATGCCGTTGGGGACGACCGTAAGGCAGTGGCTGCCAACAGGTCTGCGATGAAAGAGATCATAAAAGTGGATCGCCTCGTCTCGGTCGGGCAGGTGCATGGAGATGGTATCCACTGCCTGGAGGATTTTCCGGCAGATGATCTCGAGATAGCTGGTTATGACGCCATCGTCAGTCCCCTCCCTGATGTCGGCCTGATGATTCAGCATGCCGACTGCCAGGCCGTGCTGCTCTGCGACCCTGTCAGGAGAATCATCGCTGCGGTGCATAGCGGTTGGCGCGGCAGCGTCGGCGATATTCTCGGCAAGACGGTCAGACTGATGGCCGATCGTTATACTGCAAGGCCCCAGGATATGATGGCGGTGATAGGTCCGTCCCTCGGGCCCTGCTGCAGTGAATTCGTCAACCATCGTCTGGAACTGCCCGATCAGTTCCAAAGGTTCCGGACCATGGACAATCATTTCGATTTCTGGCAGATTTCCCGGGAACAGCTGACGGCAGCAGGACTCCTGCCTTCATCGATTTCAGTCGCCGGGGTATGCACATCCTGTTCTCTTGACTATTTCTCCTATAGACGGGCAAAAAGGGAGGGTAATGGGGTGACCGGTCGGAACGGTTCGGTAATTGTCCTGGGGAAAGCGACGGCCTGAAGGGAGAGAGGCCATTGCGGATTCTGCTGATAGAAGATGACAGGAAAGCTGCCGCGTTCATCGGCAGGTGACCACGGGGAGTCTGGATGTACTGTCGAGGTTCGTCATGCTGGGGACGAGGGGCTGGAACCGGTGCTGTCGTCTTCTTTCGATGCCGCAGTCATCGATATCATGCTTCCGGAAACTGATGGCCTGACGGTGATCGAACGGATGCGTCGCGCCGGTATCGCGACTCCCGTTCTCATCCTCAGCGCCCAGCCGACGATGCTGGACGTCGGCGATCTGGAAATGGACCTGCCCCACCATGAATGAAGTGACCAGGGCAGGAGTTAGGATCGACCTGCCCGCCAGGGAATACGCGCTGCTGGCATACCTGATGCGGCATAGCGGTGTGGTGTATTGAAAGCCACGATTCTCGAGAGGGTATCGACTATGATAGCGATCCCCGGACCAATGTCGTCGACATTCTAATCTGTAGAGTGCGCAACAGGATCGATAAAGATTTCGAACCGAAGCTGATCCATACCGTCAGAGGCATGGGCTATGTTCTTTGTGAAAGGTAGTTCTTTCGCCCTTTCCCGCTGGCGGCGGCTGCTGTCGTTTGTTCTCTTGTTCTGGCTTGGGGCCGGGTGGTTTTTCTGACTTTTCTCTGGCTCGTACGGATTAATCTGCAAGATCGCGAACTGACCAAAGCGAACGTGATACTCGATGCGTACCTGCAACAGAAACAGGTTGCCGGAATCGGCAGTGGGTCCGGAAAATGAGAACAGGAACCGGATGGTCTGCTGTTCATCAGGTTGATTCGAGGCGGCAGTCATGTTGTCATGATACACGAGCATGGGGGGCATGGTCTGGCGTTCAAGGACCTGATGCGTCTGGCACCCGATGAACCGAAGGCCTGGGAAAGTATCGGAGACGGCGATTTCCTGGTTGTTTTGAACATTGTTTCGCGACCTCTCGATGGTGGTGGCGTCATCCAGGTCGGGACTATTGCAGGCGAAGGATAGCAGCTGTACCGGTTGCTGGTCCGGGCGGTCCTGATCGGCGCCCACCCGGATGGTGAATGTCTGCGGGTCGATTCCTGCGATAATGGTTTCGGCATATCCCAGAACGAGATAGGCCGGATATGGGAGAGGTTGTACCGGGGAGATCGCAGCTGTTCGCAACCGGGGCTCGGTCTCGGTCTCAATTATGTCAAGGCCGTCAGAGAGGCCCATGGGGGCACGGTGCAGGTGAGAAGTGCCCTGCATCAGGGGAGTTGTTTCAGCATCCTGTTGCCCGCTGTGGCGGAATGCTTGCCTGAGGAGGCGGACAGGCAGCTGAAATCGCAGACCAATGGTGCATGGTCCGACAATTTGACGTCTGGGATAAAGAAATCGTCGATTCTGATGCCGGGCGAGTGGAGGATGTAGTCTATCTCGCGATATGGTGCATGACTGGGATGCGAGGGGGCGTTGCCGACGTTGGCGCTTTCCAGTCCTGTTGCCGCCAGGAAAAGCTTGAGTTCCTTGTCGCCCCAGAACGTGTTGAAATCGCCGGCGACGATGATCTCTTTTTGCGTTGCCTTGATCAGGCTGTAGAGTTGGCTCAGCTGGTTCTGCCGGTGTCGGAATTTCAGGGACAGGTGAACAACGAAAATCGCGACCTGTTCAAGTTCGGCCTTGATGATCAGGCGTTTGACCCCCTGGGAAAAGTAATGGAAGCTGCAGTCAATGATTTCATCCCTGCTCAGCAGCGCGTTGGATTGCTGCCTGATAATCGGCATCCTGTGGACGAGCGACGTGTTGCTGTACTTGGTTTCGACGACGAAGTGATAATCGAGTTCCCGTGCGATCTGTTCCGCCTGGCAGGTATTGCTAGCACGGTATGAGCCGGAGTCGACTTCGACCAAACCGATGATGTCGGGATTGACGGTCCGGATGAAATCGATGATCCGTTGCAGGTTGGTTGCTGTTTTCTTGAAGAAACCGGCATAGGGTATCGGCAGGTGAAAGCCCTTCTTGTGACCGGTACCGTAGCGGATGTTGTAGAGAAGTAATCGCATGCTGTATGATAGCTGATAGAGTCTCTGCCCGGCAATCTTTCATGCCCGGAAAAGAAGGATGGTTTGTTGTGTCAGCGGGCATAGGCCACAAACATGTCGTTGTCGAATGATATCCAGAAGCATAGAGACGGAGAACCGTCACTGATAAGAAGGAATTTTGTAAGATGATAGTCATCGGATCACGCAAGAGCAAGCTGGCGATGTGGCAGACGGAGACAGTGGCCAAGGCCCTCAATGAAGCGGGCATGGCAACGAGAATCTGTGCCATGGAAACGAAGGGAGACAAGATACTTGATACGTCAATCGCCAAGATCGGCAGTAAAGGGGTCTTCACCCAGGAACTGGAAGAGCAACTGGCGAATGGCACGACCGATATCGCAGTTCACAGCGCCAAGGACATGCAGTCGCAACTGCCCGACGGCTTTTCACTGATCGCCTTCACCTGCCGGGAAAAGGTGAATGATGTGCTGGTCAGCGACTCGACGTCCCTGGATATCGAGGACAGCACAAAACCCCTCCGTATCGGCACCTCTTCTGTCAGGAGGCGCGCTTTGCTGCGGCACTACTATCCCCATGTCGAGACAGTCGAAATGCGGGGCAATCTGCAGACCCGTCTCCGCAAGATGCGGGAAGGTGCCTGTGACGCCTTGATGCTGGCCTATGCCGGTGTAAAGCGGATGGAATACGATGACATGATCGTCAAGATCTTCCCTGAAGATCGGTTCGTGCCGCCGGTCGGGCAAGGCTGCATCGCCATTGAAGCCTCATCGGCTCTTCCGGAAGAGAAGAGGATCTTCGTCCGCAACTGTCTCAATGACAGTGGCAGTGAGACCTGCCTTACCGCGGAACGGGCTTTCCTCAGGACACTCGAGGGCGGATGCAGCATTCCTGTTTTTGCCCTGGCGGTTCTCGATGGCGGCGATGTCGTTCTCGATGGCGGGATTGTCAGTCTGGACGGCAGGCAGATGGTGCGAATGACCCAGCGCGGGCCGGCAGAGGAGGCAGCGCAGATTGGCATCGAACTGGGCTCCAGGGTTCTGGAGGCAGGCGGCCTCGCACTGCTGCTGGAGATCAGGGAGCAGCAACGACACGGCTGATGCCCATGGACAGGTGGAGCGCCTGAGACCAGAATCCTACCTTTCAGCACTGTTGCTGGTGAACAGCGGGGAAAGGCAGGTCAATGGTTGCTGTCAGCGCCGCTTGGCTTTCATCGCAGCAACAAGTCCCCGCAGATAACCGAGCCAGCTTTCAAATCCTTCGCCGCCTTTGGTGGCGCAGAGATCGATAACCTTCAGGTGGTGGTTGAGCTGCAGAGCCTCCCTGGTCGCTTCAGCAACCGGAAAATCAAAATACGGCAGCAGATCTGTCTTGGTGATCAGGAAGGTATGGGAGCTGGTAAAGGCCTTCGGGTATTTCGCCGGTTTGTCAGGTCCCTCCGGCACCGATACCAGGACCACCCGCTCATGCTCGCCGAGATCGAAGGTAGCTGGACAGACCAGGTTTCCGACGTTCTCAATGAAAAGGAGATCGATATTGTCCCCGCCTGCTTCCTTCTGAAGCTGGTGAAAACCGCGATGAATCATGGCCGCATCGAGATGGCAGGCTCCGCCGGTTGTCAGCTGGATGGCCGGTACGCCTTTTGCGCGGATTCGGTCGGCGTCCCGTTCGGTTTCGATATCCCCCTCGATGACACCGATCCGGATTTCTCCCTTCAGGGCCTCGATTGTATGTTCGAGGAGGGTGGTCTTTCCGGAGCCGGGGCTGCTGATAAGGTTGAGGGCCACAGCCCCCATTTCCTCGAAGTGGTCGCGATTGATCTTCGCCAGCGCATCGTTGGCGGCGAAAAGACTGGCATGGACGTCGACCGTACGGGTGCCGGAAGTGGCGTTGTGGTGGTGACCGTGGCTGTGACTGTGGCTGTGGCCGTCATGGTCGTGGCTGTAAGAGGTGGTACCCGGTGAGGGGCATCCGCATGAATCGCACATGGTAGTGTCCTCATGAATTGGAGTATTCGATGTCAGGCCTATTCCATTTCAACCTGACGTAAAACAAGATCATCGCCACTTTCCGGAATCAGCAGCCGGTTGCGGCATAGCGGGCATTGCTCGGTTCTGATCCCGCTTGACATCATGACGTGACCGCAGTCGGAGCACCGGCAGACGGCGTCCGGCGTCCTGATGATCAAATTTGATTCACCCAGAAGCCTTTCGCCGGTGGTCAGCGTATCAAATCCGAACTGGAAGGAATCGATGACGACGCCGGAGAGCGTGCCGATCTCCATCGTCACGGAGAGAACTTTCTCCACACCGTTCTCCACGGCCAGTTGTCTGAGCTGTCCGATCAGGTTCTGGATAAGGTAAACTTCATGCCTATCCTGAAATCGTCATTTTCTTTTTCACTTCGACACCAAGACCTTGCAGGCGCTTCAGGATCATGTCGGCAACTTCAACCACCCGCTGACTGACTACGTCGGAGAGTTCGATGCTTTCGGTCAGTTCCTTGGGAATGACGGTATAGAATTCGACCTCCTGCGGCGCCGCATCACGAAGTTTGCATATCTCCATCACCTCAAGGAAGCCGAGCTGGTGGGGAGACATCCTGGTCTGGAAGTTGCCGGCCCTGACATCGGCCAGCGTGTAGAAATGAAACGATCCGGGTTCCCCCGCGATATCGACGACATCGATGATCAGTACCGGGTCGCATTCTTCGAGAAAAGGCGACATGTAGATGCCGGCGGTGCCGATGTCATGGATTTCAACATTCTCCGGGAAGATATAGTTGTTTTCGAGGTACTGGACTGTATGGACACCGAATCCCTCGTCCCGGAGGATCAGGTTGCCGATGCCGAAGATACCGATTTTTTTGGAGGGTAATGTCATAAGACTCTTTGTGGTACCGGATTTTTTGGAGGAATTCAGCAGATACGGGGAAGCGGTTCCCCATGCAGTGGGGTCACCACCCGCAAACCGCCGACAGGAGTGTTGATCACCACCCTCCCGGCCTTGCCATTAAACATGCGACCGATTATCGTCGCCTCAGCGCCTTCAGCGGTTTCCCGCATGATCTGCAGCGCCTCTTCGGCACGATCTGAGGCGACGACTGCCAGGAGTTTCCCTTCGTTGGCCAGGTAGAGCGGTTCCAGGCCGAGCAGTTCACAGGCGGCCCGAACCTGTGGCCGAACCGGCAGGGATTCCTCGCGCAGCTCTATCCCGAGCTGGCTGTTGGCCGCGATCTCGTTCAGGGTGGTGGCAACTCCGCCGCGGGTAGGATCGCGCAGGGTGCGGACACTTCCGGGCAGTTCCTTGAGCAGTCTTGCCACCAGGCGGTGCAGCGGCATGGTGTCGCTTTCGAGTTGACCCTGCATTGCGATACCGGCACGGCGGGTCATAATGGTGATGCCGTGATCCCCCATCGTCCCGGAAAGAAGGATAATGTCACCTTCCCGGGCGTTCTTCGACGAGATGTCGATGCCATCAGCGACAACGCCGATTCCAGAGGTATTGATGAAAATCTTGTCTCCCTTGCCTTTCGGCACCACCTTGGTGTCGCCTGTGACTATGGGGACACCGCTTTCCCGGCAGGCTTCGGCAATGGAGATAATGATCCGCTCGAGGTCGTCGAGCGGCATGCCTTCTTCCAGAATGAGTCCGAGACTGAGGCAGAGTGGTTGCGCGCCGCGCATCGCCAGATCGTTGATGGTACCGTGCACCGCCAGCTTGCCGATATCGCCGCCGGGAAAGAAAATCGGGTCGACGACGTAACTGTCTGTTGTAAAGGCAAGGCGGCCGTTCTGTCTGTCGAGCACGGCACTGTCTTCCAGACCGCGGAGGGTCGGGTTGTCGAGATGCTTGATGAACAGGCTGCTGATCAGTTCCTGGCTGGCGAGACCGCCGCTGCCGTGGTCAAGAAGTATGCATTTTTCGGACATCGTTGTGTGTATGATCGTTGGATGCGGTCGGAAAAGTGGATAATTGCCTGAACGGTCAGGGGCTCAGGGGAAGAGCATCAGGACCGCGGCTACTCGTCCATACCATATTTATGGAAGGCGGCGCAGGTCCCTTCACTGGAAACCATGCAGGGGCCGACAGGTGATGCCGGGCTGCATCGGGTTCCGAAAAGCGGGCATTCACGTGGTGTATTGATGCCCTTGAGGATATTGCCGCACATGCAGCCTTTTGGTTCACTGGCCGGGGTAAGGGGGATATCGAGTCGTGCTTCGGCATCGAACTCCCGGTATTTTTCCCGAATTTTCAAACCACTGCCGGGAATGCAACCGAGACCGCGCCATTCGGTATCGCAGGGCTCGAAAATTTCCTCGACCATCTTCAATGCCCGCATATTGCCTTCCCAGGCTACGACTCGGCCGTAGGTATTCTCGACTCTGGCTTCTCCGGCGCCGATCTGTCTCGCAAGCAGGATCAGGCTGGTAAGGAGATCGGTGGTCTCAAATCCGGCAATGACACAGGCTATCTTGTATTTTTCGGCAAATGGAACATAGGCACCGGCCCCGATGATAGCCGACACATGACCTGGACAGAGCAAGCCGTTCAAGCGCAGAGCCGGGTCCTCGAGCAGGGCAGTCAGTGGCGCGGGTATTGTTTTCTGGGTTGAGAAGACAACGAAATTACGGATGTTCTGGTTCTTGGCGGCAAGTATGGTGGCTGCAATGGTCGGCGTGGTCGTTTCGAAGCCGACTCCTAGAAAGACTATCAGGTCGTCAGGATGCTTCCTGGCCAGATCGAGCGCGTCCATTGGAGAATACACTATATCGACCTTTGCTCCCCTTGAACTGGCATTGGCAAGGGAACCCTTGCTGCCGGGAACGCGGAAGAGGTCGCCGAAAATGGCCACCCGCACTCCAGGGCGGTCTGCCATGGCGATGAAGGCATCCATATGGGATGCGGAGGTGACGCAGACCGGACATCCCGGCCCGGAGATCAGCTCGAGGCCATCCGGCAGGATGCTGCGGATTCCGTTGCGGAAAATTGCCATGGTGTGGGAGCCGCAGACCTCCATAATCCGCATTGGCCTGGTGACGGCTTTCTGCAGGTCGGCCACCAGAGCCCTGGCAATGGAGCCATCACGGTATTCATCGAAGTATTTCATACCGAGGCCTTGTTCATGTTAACAGTTCCTGCGGCATATTGGCCGCCAGTTCCTTGAGGAGACTGATATTCTTCAGGGCCTCTTCCTCTATCAGGGAATGAATTGCGAACCCAGCATGAACAATGACGTAGTCACCGACATTCGGCCAGTGATCGACGACATCGAGCCGAACCTCCCGGCTGATGCCGTCGGCGTCGACAACAGCAATCTGGCTTGTGGAAAAATCATCCGGGTTTCCGTGAACCTCAGTTACTCTCATCGGAATCGCGAGACACATGCTGCAAACCTCCTATAATTGTCTGTCCAAGAGAAATGGCGCCGTCATTGATCGGTACGTTTTCTCCTGTGTAAACTTCAAGGCCCTCATACCTGAAAACATGGATCAATCCCTCCAGCAGCAGACTGTTCTGCATACAACCACCGGCAAGGGCAATTTGACGGATGCCTGTGCGTTCCGCTAGAAGTCGGGTGAGTTCGGTGATACTGCGGATGAGGTGGAAATGAAACTCCAGAGCTGCCTTGCCGGGATTCTCGCCATGTTGCAGAGCCAAGGAAGCTATTCTAACAAATTCTTCGGAACATATCTCCAATTTTTCTTTATCCACCAGGTTTGAAGGGAAAACGTTCCTGGAAATCGTTTCCGTCAGTTCGTTTTTCCAGGTACTGGTGACACTTCTTCTGGCCAGGGATTCGAGTTCCATGGCCGCCTGCCCTTCGTAGCTCATATACTGTCTGACCCCGAGAATGGAGGCAATGGCATCGAAGAGTCGGCCGCATGAGGAGGTGAGCGGCGTGTTGAAGGAGTGCTTCAGCATTGAAACAATGGCTTCACGATGTTCCGGCGGGATGTTGGCCAGGGCTGGCGGTAATTTGGCTGTCGCTATACCCTCTTCACCATACAGTCGGTAGAGGGCTGAAACTGCCATGCGCCATGGTTCGACCGCAGCTTTGTCTCCCCCAGGCAGCTGCAGCGGCGAGAGATGCCCAAGACGGGAGTATGAGGTCAGGTCTGCGAGGAGAAATTCGCCGCCCCAGATTGTGCCGTCCGGGCCGAAACCGGTGCCGTCCATGACTACCGCAAGGACAGGTTCAGTCAGGCCGTGTTCGGCCATGATCGCAACGGCATGGGCATGATGGTGCTGGATGCGATAGAGAGGCAGATCGAGCTCTTCGGCGTAGCGAGTGCTGAGATAATCCGGATGGAGGTCGCAGGCGACGATTTCGGGTGTTATCTCGAATACCTGTTCCAGATGCCTGATCGATTCGGAGTAGAAGGTCAGCGATTCGAGGTTGAAGAGGTCTCCGATGTGCTGACTGAGGAAGGCTGATTGGCCACGACCGAGACAGAACGTGCTTTTCAGGCCGCCGCCGCAGCCAAGGATCTGCGGAAGCCGCCAGGGTATGGTCAAAGGAGCGGGGACATATCCTCTTGCCCGTCGGATAAGGCGGGTCATCCCGCTGACAACCCGACAGACCGAGTCATCAACCCTGGTGACGATTTCCCGGTTGTGCAGGAGGAAGAAATCGGCAATGGCGGCCAACCGTCTGAGGGCATCGCCGTTGTCGGTACAGATCGGCGCACCGCTGACGTTGCCGGAGGTCATTACCAGCGCCCGAGGGCAGGGATCTTCATGAAACAGCAGGAAGTGCAGCGGGGTGTAGGGCAGCATGACCCCGAGGACATCGATGCCAGGCGCGAGGTTGGCGGCGAGACCAGTCTGCCGGCGAGGGTGGAGCAGGACAATCGGATGCTCGGATGAAAGAAGCCGAACTCTCTCTTCCTGATTGACATGAAACAGCGACAGAGCAGCGTCGATATCCGGCAACATGACCGCCAGCGGCTTATCAGGACGGCCCTTGCGCTGGCGCAGGGTCGCTACCGCCTCCGGCGATGTGGCATCGACTGCGAGGTGAAAACCTCCGAGGCCACGGACGGCAAGGATTTTCCCTTTACCGAGGGATACGGCCGCTTCTTTGACAGGATCGCTGCATTCCACCATTTCTCCATCCCGGCGGAACCAGAAAAGCTGCGGTCCGCAGACCGGGCAGGCGTTCGGCTGGGCATGGAAGCGCCTGTTCGCAGGATTTCGGTATTCCCTTTCGCATTCAGAGCACATCGGAAAGACCTTCATCGAGGTTTTTGGCCGGTCGTACGGTATTGTTTCAACGATGGTGAAACGCGGACCGCAGTTGGTGCAATTGATGAAAGGGTAGCGATAACGCCGATCCCTGGGATCAAGCATCTCCCGCCGGCAATCGTCACATATGGCAATATCCGGTGGGATTGCAGTGTTGGCGACAGATCCGGAGGTGCTTTCGAGGATTGTGAATCCGTCGTCTGTTATCGGATCGAGCAGCGGTTTTTTTTCAATGGAGATGATTCGAGCGAGCGGTGGGGGATGATGCTCGAGAATGTCAAGAAACGACGCAAGCCTGTCGCTTCGAGCCATGGCCCTGATGACCACGCCGTCACTGGTATTGGTGACCGTGCCGGAAATCTCGAAGCGAGAGGCGAGGTTGTAGATGAAGGGTCGAAACCCTACGCCCTGGACGATGCCGCGGACAAGGATTTCGACCCCGATCTGGTTATGCTTTGGTGTGTTTAAACTTATCACCTGTGAAAATCGAGGAGATAAGTCCTTCAGGACCTTTCACGTCGTTCCAGATGCAGAGATAGACATGGATCATGGCGAAGATCATGAACCACCACATGAGCAGGTGATGGATGTAACGGGACCATTGCTGGTTGCCGAAAATCGCCACACCCCAGCCCTCCCAGAAGGCAGCTTCGGGATAGAGCATGTAAAAGCCGCTGATGATCTGGAAAATGGCGGCCAGTACAGTAACCACATAGGTGAGGCCTGCAAGGACGTTATGGCCAAGGCGCTCATCATGTTCATCGCTGATGTAGCTGTACTGCAATAATGTTTTGAAAAGATTAACAATATTTCTTTTGGTTATCGGGAGCACATCCCAGATGCGCTCCTGCGCATTCCCGAAAATATATAGGAAAAGTCGAATAATAATCGCAGCCGAGAACACATAGCCGGCAACGAAATGCATGTAGCGCATCCAGGCCATCGGCCAGGACTGGCTATATTCGAGCATGGTGTTGGTCCATGGAGTGTTGATGTAGAACCCCGTTACCACCAGAACGACGATGGAGAGGGCGAACATCCAATGGAACAGCCGAAGCAGTATGCTCCAGCAATAGTGTTTTTCATACATTGTTCATACCTCCATATGGCTATTGCCGGGAAGAAAGATTGAGTACCTGAGTTGTCAATTAGAGAGCCTTGACCTTCATTACTTCCTTTCCTTCCGGATCCAACATGTGGACAGCGCAGGCAATGCATGGATCGAATGAATGGATGGTCCGCAGAACTTCAAGTGGTCTTTCCGGATCGGCGATGGGGTTATCCATCAGAGAGGCCTCATACGGACCGAGCTGCCCTTCGGCGTCGCGCGGACCGGCGTTCCAGGTCGAGGGAACGACGCACTGGTAATTCTTGATCTTGCCGTCCTGAATGACGATCCAGTGGGACAGGGTGCCACGCGGGGCCTCGTGGTAGCCAACGCCCTTCTGTTCGCCTTTCGGGAAAACCGGCGGATTGAAAATCTCAAGATCACCCTTGCCGATGTTTTCCACCAACAGACCCCAGTGTTTCAGGGCCAGATCGGCCATCATGCCGGCGCGTACGGCGCGAGCGGCGTGGCGGCCAATGGTGGAGTGGAGTATCTCGGGACCTACGGTAACGCCGGCGACTGCGCTGACGGTACCGAGAAATGCATCAACAGATTTGACGGTCATTTCATGACCCTGAGCGTAGCCTACAAGCATCTGAGCCAGCGGCCCGACCTGCATCGGTTTGCCCTGGAAGCGAGGAGCCTTCAGCCAGGTATAGCGTCCTTCATCCTGGAAATCGGTGAATTTCGGATCGGTGTCTTCCTCCCATGGATGTTTTGCCCAGTCGCCGTTGTACCACGCGCGGGCGATCGATTCCTGGACGTTTTCCTTGAAGTATGCGTCGTTGAGGCCGACGATCGGTTTGACCGACTTGAGGTCGCCTCCCATGATGGTGCCGCCGGGGAGATCGGCGGTAGTTGCCTTGGCATCCAGGAACATATCCTGGACTGCCAGGTAGTTGGTAACGCCGGCGCCATAGGGCAGCCAGTCTTTGTACAGTGCGCCGACGGCAGCAACATCGACCATGTAGACGTTCTTGATGAACCCGCTGACTTCCTCAACCAGACGTTTGATCTGATAGAGGCGGTGCATGTTCAGGGTCGAGTCGTTATCCAGGTTGATAGCGGTGGTGACGCCACCTACCGAGAGATTCTGAACGTGTGGGTTCTTGCCGCCGATGATACCGAGGGCCTGGGTGGCCTTGCGCTGGTAATCGAGGGCCTCGAGATAGTGCGAAACAGCCATGAGGTTGGCTTCGGGCGGCAGGGCCATTGCCGGGTGACCCCAGTAGGCGTTGGCAAAGGGACCGAGCTGACCGCTGGCGACGAGGGCAGCGACCTTTTCCTTGACGGCAGCAAACCGTTTCGGACTGTTTCCTGGCCAGTTCGAGACGCTGTCTGCCAGAGCAGCGGTTTTGACCGGGTCAGCATCAAGGGCCGAAACGACATCAACCCAGTCCAATGCCGACAGGGCATAGAAATGCACGATATGATCGTGCAGGCAGTGGATGGATTGGACGAGGTTGCGGATGAGCTGGGCGTTGAGCGGGATTTCCAAACCGAGCGCATTCTCAACCGAACGGACGGAGGCCAGGGCGTGGACGGTGGTGCAGACACCGCAGATGCGCTGAACAAACAGCCATGCATCGCGGGGATCGCGCCCTTTCAGGATGGTTTCCAGGCCACGGAACATCTGGCCGGATGACCAAGCCTTGGTAACTTTTCCCGCATCAACCTCGACATCAATTCTTAAGTGACCCTCGATCCTGGTGATCGGATCAATGGTGATTCGCTGAGCCATGAGTGAAACCTCCAATAAATGAGATAAAATACCATGAAACGACTGCAACGTGCTGCAGCCAGTCCTGGCATGCTTTTATATGATTCGCGTCGTGTTTCAAGGCAATCGTGTCAAGAGTTTTATTCGTGATCCTTGCCTTTCCCCTTGATCAGACGCTTGCCCACTCCGACGGCGGCATGGATGCCGATGGCTGCGGCGGTTACGCCAAGCACCTTGGTGCCAACGCTGTCAGCGTCGGCGATGATGCCGCTGCCGGGAATCTTGACCATTGGCAGCCTGTCGTAGAAGGGGGTCATGGTATCCCAGAAATTGGGTTCGGTGCAGCCGACGCAGCCATGGCCGACGCTAACCGGCCAGACATCGACATCGTTAAAACGAACTGCCGGACAATTGGAGAATGTTTCAGGTCCCTTGCAACCGACCTTGTAGAGGCAGTAGCCGGCTTTGTGGAATTCATCGCCGAACTGCTCGACAAAGCGGCCCTCGTCAAAATGAGGCCGTCTCTCGCAATGGTCATGAATACGGCGACCATAGGCGAACAGCGGACGGTTGAGGCTATCCATGAGCGGAAGTTTCTTAAAGGTCAGGTAGTGGAGGACGGTGCCAAGGAAGGCCATCGGGTTGGGCGGGCAACCCGGGATGTTGACGACCGGAACACCGCTGACCAGATCCATGACGCCGACGGAGCCTGTCGGGTTCGGGCTGGCCGCTTGAACGCCGCCGAAAGTGGCGCAGGTGCCGATGGCGATTATAGCGGCAGATTTCGGGGCTACTTCAGCCAGTATGTCCATTGCGGTCTTGCCGGCGATCTTGCAGTAAATACCGCCGTCTTTGGTCGGGATTCCACCTTCGACGACCAGTATGAATTTGCCGGCATGCTCGGTGACGGTCTTGTGCAGCATCTCTTCCGCCTGGTGGCCGGCTGCCGCCATGACGGTCTCATGGTAGTCGAGCGAAATGACATCGAGGATCAGGTGGGCCAGGTCGGGATGGGAAGCCCGAAGGAGGCTTTCAGTGCAACCTGTGCATTCCTGGAAGTGCAGCCAAACGACTCTCGGCCGTTCTGCCGATGCCGCAGCCTCAACCAGTTTGGGGATCATCGCGTCGGACAATCCCAATGCGGCTGCCGCCATTGTGCATCCTTTAAGGAAGCCACGTCGATTCAGCTGCGGTTCCAGGGTCTTGTTTACCGTGTCTGCCATATCAACCTCCTGTTGCTGTAACAACAATTTTGCGCTCGGAGCGCGATTGATACCGGCACTGCGCTGCCGGTATGAAGAAAAACGGTATAAATACACCTTCAATAAACACCTTCCTCGACGACCCGGTACAGTGAAAGACCAGTAGGTTCCGGAAGGATTGCTCTCCTGGTATAACGCGCCTATACTAGAAAGAAACATGAATAAATGTCAAATAAAATAAAGATAAATGAGAATAATTATCACAAGATATGCTGATTTTTGAATCACCCGAAGTGATTAACAGGCTAAGCAGAATATATGGAAATTTCACGCTACCTTTCGGCGTGGTTGTTGTGCAAAGGGTGCAAACATTTCTTTGGTGGAAAATGGTGGGTGTGGACGTATTTCGTGGGTGGCTGGAATGAGAGTGTCTACTTCTTGAAACCGAATACTCCGCCTTTGGCTTTAGGAGCGAAGGCAGGCCGCCCTCTTCTGTATTTGTCTCTGTCGAGGGGTGATTGTGGCGGTTCTTCGGAAACCTGGGGGAGAAGGTCAGAATGGTCGTCGAGTGAAGGAATGTCGAAGGTTGCCTCCATATAACAGGAGTAGAGGAGAGAAGTTCTTGAAAAATAATTTTTGTTTTTCAGCCACTTGGGCCAAGATTCATTCTTTCGATGCTGTATCAGCAGAGAGAGGTTGGTAAGCATCGAGGTGGCTTCCTGTCGCAGGGAGCGTCTGAGGTTGAGCTGGATGCCGATCTCGCGGTCGATGTCATCGCGAATCCTTTTAGCCACTTGAAAAAGTGATGAACCGTTGAATTGTTGAGAAAAAATGTGATATCGGGACTCGACCCAGGGGATGAGCAGCAGAGTGAGGAGGAAGTAGTCCGGCAGCAGTCCCGATCGGGTAACGCCGTTGTCCCTGTTGATTCGGTCGAGAATCCTCAACAGGTTCAACAGGTGGGCTCTGGGGTGCAGTTTGCTTTCCGGTGGCCGGGAGAATGTCTTCTGGTACAGAGGGAAAAGAGCCAGGAAGATGCCGGAATCAATGGCCGATTGCAGCCAGGCGGCCGCATGGCCGCTGTAGAGGTCTTTCAGCAGTTCATCCCGAAGGCGCGAAGGCGGACAATGCTGCAGCATCTGGTGATTATCACAGATCGCCTTCCAGGTCTGTTCCTCGATGCGGAAATTGTTGCGGGCAGCGTGCCGTATCGCTCTGATCATCCGAACCGGATCCCGGTGAATCCGGCGTTCCGGGTCGCCAATCATCCGGATGACGGCGTTGTCCAGATCCTGGACACCATCAACATAATCGATGATAGTCAGGTCACGGATGTCGAAAAACAGGCCGTTGATGGTCAGATCCCGACGCTGGGCGTCTTCGGCAACGGTTCCGAAGGTATTGTTCGGGGCGAGAATCGCCTCCGGCCCTTCCAGATCGTGCTCGCTCAGAGAACGCAGGGTGGAAATTTCGATGATCTTGCCATGGGGGAAAAAGACCTGAACCAGCCGGAATCGCCGCCCGATAACTGTGCTGTTGGGGAAGAGTTTGCGTATCTGCCCTGGTCTGGCATCGGTGGAGATGTCGAAATCCTTCGGAGTCTTTCCGAGGTAGAGGTCACGGACGCCACCACCGACAAGATAGCCTGAGAAGCCTGAGGCGTTCAGCTTCCTGAGGACATAAAGGGCATCGTGATCGATCAGCTTGAGCGTGATCGGATGTTCTCCGGCGCGGAAAATACGGGGTGGCAGACCCTGAGGTCCGTTAATCGGGATGGCGGGACAATCAGTGGCTGGAGCCATAGGGTATATGAGATCTTCAGACTGCGGGGCAGAACCCCTTGCCTTCCTTATAAACCGATTCCGCCTGCTCGGTGAACTGGCGGAAAATCTCGGCGACGGAAAGGATGTCTTTCATTTTGTAGGTGTTCTCACCGGAAAAGACCAGCCCTTCTTTGATGTTGCCTTCTTTGGCCAGCATCAGGCGCTCGTTGATGCAATAGTGGTGATCGCATTTCTTCAGGCAGAGCTGCGGGCATTTTTTGGCGGTGAAGTCCTCGCCGGCATTCATCGCCTTGACGAAGGGGGTATTGATTGCCCGGCCCGGGAGGCCGACCGGTGAGGAGGTGAGGACGATATCTTCTTTGTGGGCATTGAGATAGGCTTGCTTGAACGCGTCAGAAACCGGACATTCCTTGCTGAGGACGAAACGCGATGCGATCTGTATCCCGTCCGCTCCGTATTTGTCCATCATCTCGGCCATTTCGTAGCCGTTGGTAATGCCGCCGGCAGCGATCAGCGGAATTTTTTTGATCACTTCCCGTATCGGTGGAAATATCTCGCGCAGAGGGCGGTCGGTGCCGAGATGGCCGCCCGCCTCCTTGGCCTCGACGATCACGGCCGCGGCACCAAGCTTTTCAGCCAGCTTGGCCAGGGTGGGAGAAGAGACGATCATAACGATCGGGGTGTTGTGGAGCTTGCCAATTTTGAATATGTCACGGGAGAAGCCGGCGCCGGTGATGATCATGTCGATTCCCGCCTCGATCGATCCCATCACCAGTTCGTAGAAGTTCTTCATCGCGTACATGATGTTGACGGCGATGATTCCATCGGTTGCTTTTTTGGCGGTACGGATATCATCCTGCAGTTCTTCCTTGGGGATGCCGGAGCCGCCGATGACGCCGATCCCGCCACATTCGGCGACAGGTGCTGCAAGGGCCGAAGTGGATACGCGGATAGACATGCCGCCCTGGATAAGTGGGATGCGGGCCGTGAATTTACCAATCGTCAGGGGGGGTAATTTCATCGATGGAAAGACTCCTTCAAAGGTATTGTGTGACAAGTGAACCGGATAATGCCCACCTTCCTGCTTTTTGTCAAGAAGAGTATAGCGCAACTCAGGCACGTTCAACTTCTGCAGATGCAGCAATGGAGGGAGTTTGGCGGCAGGTCAGGGCTTGATTGGTACCGCCGAGGCTTGACAATTTGTCTGAAGTGCGTTTAACTACATCCTTTTTTGATAAGGTTCGTCGCTCCAGCCAGGCGATCGGTTAATGGAGGTAGATGCGTGAAACTCAAGGCCTTGAACGGCTTCAAGGATATACTGCCGGGTGAAGTCGAGATCTGGCAGCATGTAGAGGCGACGGCGCGCCGTGTCTTCGCCAGATTTGACTTTGCCGAGATCCGTCTGCCGATACTGGAGCCGACGGAGTTGTTCGCCCGTTCAATCGGCGAAACCACCGATATTGTCGAAAAGGAGATGTATACCTTTGTCGACAAGCAGGTCACGATGCGGCCGGAGGCTACCGCCTCTTTGATCCGTGCCTTTATCGAACACGGACTATACGTTCAGAAACCGGTGCAGCGCCTGTTTACCATCGGGGCGATGTTCCGGCACGAGCGGCCGCAGAAAGGTCGTCTCCGCCAGTTCCACCAGCTGGACGTCGAGGTCCTTGGTTCGCAAAGCCCTCTGGTGGACGCGGAACTGATGGCAATGGGATCGATGGTGTTGCAGGAACTGGGAGTGCATGTCAGTCTCGAGATCAACTCCCTCGGCTGTCCACAGTGCCGGCCGGCATTCCGGGCTGAGCTGCTTCGCTTCCTGGCCGAACGGATGGAGCATCTCTGTGATGACTGCAAGCGGCGCAGTGCCTCCAACCCGTTGCGCGTTCTCGACTGCAAGAATTCCGGCTGCCGCAGGCAGGTGCAGGATGCGCCGTCGATTCTCGACCATCTCTGCCCTGATTGCGCCGAGCATTTTTCGGCGGTCCAGGATGGCCTGCGACGTCTGGAAGTGCCGTATACGCTCAACCGTTTCATGGTGCGGGGGCTGGATTACTACTGCCGGACTACCTTCGAGTTCATTACTACCAATCTCGGCGCCCAGGCGGCAGTCGGGGCGGGTGGCCGGTACGATGGTCTGGTGGCGCAGCTCGGCGGGCCGAAGGACGGCCCAGGTATCGGCTTTGCGATGGGAATCGAACGTCTGGTCCTGCTCCTGCAGCAGCGGGGAGGAGAGCAGGCATGGACGCTGAGCGTTCCCGATCTGTATGTCGCCGCACTCGGTCGGGAAGCGACACAATCCTGCCAGCGGCTGGCCTATCTGCTGCGCGCTGGTGACCTGCGAGTGGCCATGGATTTTGAGGGCAAGAGTCTGAAGAGCCAGATGAAGCAGGCCGACAAGAGTGGAGCCAGCTGGGTGCTGATCGTCGGCGAAGAGGAATTGAAGACCGGCGAGGGACTGCTGCGCAACATGCAGACCCAGGAGCAACAGCGGGTGGTACTGGATGCCGATTCGCTTTCCAGAATGGTGAGGCCGCCAGTCCGGCACCTGATAGCCGCGGATGATTCAGTTGTTCAACAGAATTAGAGAATATTCAATATCCTAACACCTTCATCGGGTACGAAAATTTATGGAATCAATGGGAAACATGGTCAGGACGCACTCCTGCAACGATCTGGGTAAAGGCAATGTCGGCGAGGAGGTGGTCCTGATGGGCTGGGTCCTGCGGCGACGGGACCACGGCGGCGTCATCTTCATCGACCTGCGTGACCGCTGGGGCCTCACCCAGATCGTCTTCAATCCCGAAGTCGACGCCGAGGCCCACGCCAAAGCCCACCAGCTGCGCAGTGAATGGGTGCTGGCGGTCAGGGGGCGGGTTGCGGCGCGACCGGGTGACATGGCCAACCCCAAGCTGGCCACCGGCGAGATCGAGGTCATGGTCAACGAACTGCGCATCTTGAACAGCAGCGAGACGCCACCGTTCCCGCTCGACGAGGACATCGAAATATCCGATAACCTTCGCCTGCAATACCGCTATCTCGATCTCCGACGTCCCGAGATGACCGCCAACATGGTCATGCGGCACAGGGCGGTGCAGGCGATACGCACCTATCTCAATGATCACGGCTTTCTCGATATCGAGACGCCGATGCTGACCCGCTCCACCCCGGAAGGGGCCCGTGACTACCTGGTGCCGAGCCGGGTTAACGCCGGCAAGTTTTATGCTCTGCCGCAATCGCCCCAGCTGTTCAAGCAACTGCTGATGATCGCCGGCATGGACCGCTACTATCAGATCGTCAAGTGCTTTCGCGACGAGGATCTGCGGGCCGATCGCCAGCCGGAATTCACCCAGATAGATATGGAGCTGTCCTTTGTCGACGAGGAGCAGGTCATCTCGGTGACCGAAGGGATGGTCTGCGCACTGTTCAGGGAGACCCTGGGGCTCGAGTTGACTCCTCCCTTTGGCCGGATGACCTACGACGAGGCGATGGGGCGATATGGCACCGACCGGCCCGATACCCGCTTCGCCATGGAGATCGTCGATCTCACGGCGATAGCCGCCACCTGCGGTTTCAAGGTATTTCGCGAGGTTGCCGACGGAGGCGGCACTGTGCGGGCGATCAACGCCAAGGGCTGCGGCTCCTTTTCCCGCAAAGACCTCGACGATCTCACCAGTTTCGCCGTTCAACTTGGTGCCAAGGGGCTGGCCTGGGTCAAGATGAAGGCCGACGGAGAATGGCAGTCGCCGATTGCCAAATTCTTCACAGACGAAGAGCGTACCGCAATTGCCGGCGAACTCGATGCGGTCGACGGCGACCTGTTCTTCTTCGGTGCCGACAAGCCGGCCGCCGTTTGCCAGGTCCTCTCTGAACTCCGTCTTGAATTGGCTCGGCGTCTTGGCCTCTTGAAGAAAGATGTGTTCAATTTCACCTGGGTGACTGATTTCCCGCTGGTCGAGTACGACGACAAGGAAAAACGGTACCAGGCCCTGCATCACCCTTTCACCGCCCCGCGCGAGGAGGACGTCGACCGGCTGGAAAGCGATCCGGGTTCGGTCTACAGCCGGGCTTACGATCTGGTGCTGAACGGCACCGAGATCGGCGGCGGCTCGATCCGCATCCACCAGCGACAGATGCAGGCCAGGGTACTGCAGGTTCTCGGTATCGGCGAAGATGAGGCCAGGGACAAGTTCGGTTTTCTTCTGCGGGCGCTGGAACTGGGTGCGCCGCCGCACGGCGGTCTGGCATTCGGTCTCGACCGTCTGATGATGATCATCACCGGCAGTGACTCGATCCGCAGCGTTATCGCCTTTCCGAAGACCCAGAAGGCCACCTGTCCATTGACCGACGCCCCGGCGCCGGTGGCCCGCAAGCAGCTGACCGAGCTCTACCTCCGCCCGGATTGGAAGGAATAGGAAGTGCATCAGCCGGGAAGGCCGGATTGAGATACCTCTTCCGGCCGGGCTGTTCTTGACATTCAATGTTGTCCCGCACCGACCGCCAGCATCTTTTCAAGATCCTCACGCGCGAAGCGATAGCTGTCCCGGCAGAACTCACACTGCACCTCCACTCCCTCTTCCGAGGCGAGGAGATAGTTGATCTCGTCGTTGCCGAGAGAGAAAACCGCACGGCCCATTTTCTCCCGACTGCAGCTGCAGTTGTAGGTCAGCTGGGTGGCGCCGGTCAGATGGTAAGGTACTTCGGCAAACAGCAACCGGATAAGTACTTCCGGGGATGTCCCCCGTCGGAACAATTCACTGATTGAACCGAGCCCGCCTATCTGCCGCTCGATGGTGGTCACCAGCTGTTCATCTGCCGGCGGCAGAGCCTGGACGAGGAAACCGCCGGAGGCCGCAATGCTGCCGTCAGGCTGAAGATGGACACCAATTCCGATCGCCGACGGCACCTGCTCCGATTCGCTCAGGTAATAGGCGATATCTTCAGCGATCTCGCTGGTGTAGAGTTGGATCGTGCCTTGGTACTTTCTCTCCATGCCGATATCCTTGGTCACCGTCAGGAACCCGGCCCGCCCGAGACCGGCGGCGACATCGATTTTCCCCCCCCTGAGCGGCACCTCGGCCTTCGGCTCGGCCACATATCCCCTCACCCAGCCGGCATGGCCGCCTTCGGTTATGATCTTGCCCAGAGGGCCGTTGCCTTCGAATCTCAGCATCACGCTCTGGTCGTCCTTGAGCAGGGCGGCAAGCAGGGCGGCCCCGGTCAGGGCGCGGCCGAGCGCGGCGGCAGCCGTCGGACCGACGTCGTGACGTCGACAGGCCTCGCTGACGAGCTGGGTGGTATCGCAGGCAAAGACAAAAAATCGGCCGGAATCGGAGATGGCTCGTTGTAGATAGTCAGTCATGATTATTCGGAAAAATGGAAACAGAGGTGATGCCCCGGGGCGTTTTGCGACACTATAGCATAAAGGAAAGGGGTTGAATACCTTGCACTCCTATGTCGTTGACGTGAAAGTTATATGCCAGGAAGAGCAAAACGTTTGCCTTCCCTTTGTCTTCACGGGTATAAGGAGTGAACCGGGAAGCGTGGAGCCGGGAAATCCGTTCCCCCATCATCTGCACAGAGGAGGTAAAGCAATGCGTATTATCCTGATGACCTGCTGTATCCTGATGTTCGCCCTGCCGGCGAAGGCCCTTGAGATTGCCGGTGTCTCCATTCCCGAATCGATCACCGGTGACGATGGCACGGCCCTGGTGCTGAACGGCGCCGGGATCCGCTCCAAGTTCGTCTTCGATATTTATATTGCCCAGCTGTATCTGGAAAAAACCGCAGCAGAAACCAGTGAGGTCATCGCTGCGGATTCCCGGAAGCGAATGGCCATGCACTTTCTCCACGATAAGGTGGAAAAGGCGAAACTGGTCGAGGCCTGGAACGAGGGATTCAAGAACAATACGGCGGCAGAACAGGTCGCGGCCCTCCAGCCGCGCATCGACCAGTTCAATGCAATGTTCACCGATGCCAAAAAAGGCGATGTCATTCTGCTTGATTATATCCCGGGAACCGGGACCAGGGTAACAATCGCCGGCACGGAAAAAGGCGTGATCCCCGGCAAGGATTTCAACGATGCAATGCTGCTGATATGGCTCGGCGACAAACCGGTGAACAAGGACCTGCGGGCGAAGCTGCTGGCTGCGGGAAAATAACGATTCAGGCAAGACAAGAGGGTGAAGGGTCGCTTCGCAAGCGGGTTCCGCCACCTGTCAGAGGTCAAACAGACAGAAGATGGATGTGCTTGCAGCGGCCCTGCCGTTTCTCAAGGTGCTCGGGGCCTTTGCCCTGATGCTGGTCGGTATCCGCAACCGGCTTGGCCTGGCCCTGTCGATTCTGCTGGGCGGGGTGGTGATGGGGCTCGTGTTCGGCCTGGATCTGGGAAGGCTGGTCGAGGTCAGTGTCATCGCAGTTGCCCGGGGGCAGTTTCTCTTCCTGGCGGCGATTGTCGGCCTGATCCTCATCCTCTCAGACGCCCAGGAGCGCTCCGGCCAGTCCCGTCGCCTGATGGAGGCAGTGTCGGGCTATCTCGGCGAGCCCCGGTTGCGGCTGGTTTTTTTCCCTGCCCTGATCGGTCTGCTGCCGATGCCCGGCGGCGCGGTATTCTCGGCCCCGATGGTGAAGATGGTCAGCCAAGGGATGGCGATCCATGACCAGGACCGGGCGTTGATCAACTACTGGTTCCGCCATGTCTGGGAGCTGGCGTGGCCCCTCTATCCCGGTGTCATCCTCACCGTTTCGCTGGCCGGAATTCCGGTGACTGCCTTCATTGCCTGTACCTGGCCAGGCATCCTGGCGATGCTGGGTCTGGGCTGGTTTTTCTTCCTCCGCAGCGTCCCCCACGACGCCTGCGCGGCTGACGGATCTTCGACTGCGGTGCAATCCGCACCCTGGCTGACGGTCGTGCGGGCAGGTCTGCCGCTGATTGTGGCGATCGTCGGCGCGGTGGGTCTCGAAACCATCATCGCCAAAACCATGCCCGGAGTGCCGTTCGAGTGGGGGGTGATCATCGCCCTGGTCCTGGCGCTTGCGACGATCATCATGCAGAACCGGCTCAAGGCCGGATTTCTGCTTGAGGTGCTGGGCCAGAAGAGTCTGCGCAGCATGCTGCTGGTGGTTGCGGCGATTTTCATGTTCAAGGATATTATGCAAGCGGCCGGGGTTGTCGAGGCGATGGCCGGATTCTCCGGCGGTGGTCTGGCCCTGTTTGCCGCTTCCTTTTTCCTGCCGTTTCTAGTCGGGATGATTGCCGGCATCAACGTCGCCTTTGTCGGCGCCACCTTTCCGCTGCTCATCGGTCTGCTGGCGAACCTCGGTCTCCAGGATAAGACCGTCGCCTACCTGGTGCTGGCCTCCTTTGCCGGCTTTACCGGGGTGATGATTTCACCGATCCACATCTGCTTCCTGCTCAACTGCCAGTATTTCGGTGTCGACCTGTCCCGCACCTGGCGTCGTCTGGTTCTGCCCTGCCTGCTCTTTGCCGTCAGCGGCGGCTTGCTTTTCTGGTATCTCCAAGCCTGACTGAAAAGAAAATGGTTTGTGGAGACTCCGGCGGGGGTAGTCCCTCCGGAGTCAGGTTTCTCAGAATTACAACAGAAAATACGTCGCCATCAGCCCGGTCAGGCTCATGGTGATGGTATAGGGCAGGGCCAGCAGGACCATCCTCCCATAGCTCAGCCTGATGACCGGGGCGAGAGCTGAGGTCAACAGAAAGAGGAAGGCCGCCTGGCCGTTGGGGGTGGCAACGCTGGGGATATTGGTGCCGGTGTTGATTGCCACCGCCAGCCTGTCGAATTGTTCCATGATCACTCTTGCCTGCTCGGACGCTCCCGGCGGCAGGGCGGCAAGTACTTCGGTGCGGGCTACGTTGGGATCGGTCAGCCGATCCATCAGTTGGGCTCCGGTCATGCCGATGTCGGGAATTCGCCCGAGGACCTCGGTCATGTGCATCTTCGTTTCTGAGATGTAGACCGTGGCGACAAAGACGTTATCCGAGATCATTGACAGCACCCCATTGGCGATATAGTAGGCTGCCAGCTGGGCGCTTCCCTTGAGGCTGAGCACATAACCGATAACCGGAGCGAAGAGGTGCTGGTCGTGAATGACGGCGACAATCGCAAAAAAGACCACCAGCAGGGCAGTGAAGGGGAGGGCTTCCTGGAAGGCGTGGCCGAGCTGGTGTTCCTCGATGATGCCGTTGAAGGCGGTCAGCAGGACGATGACCGACAGGCCGATTACGCCGACCGCAGCCAGATGGAGGGCCAGGGCGACAATCAGCCACACCCCGATAAGACCCTGGATAATCAGGCGGGCTGTGCCCTGGCGGCCCCGTTTCTCCTCGGTCCGTATCTCGGTTTCGAGCAGATGGGAGCGGATATTGCCCGGCATCTCCGCTCCGTAAGTAAAAAGCTTCAACTTTTCGACAACCACGCAGGTTGCAAGCCCGACGAACAGAACGGGAATTGAGACCGGTGCAGTCTTCAAGAAGAAGGGGATGAAGTGCCATCCCATCTCGCTGCCGATCAGCAGGTTCTGTGGTTCGCCGACCAAGGTGCAGACACCTCCGAGGGCGGTGCCGACCGCGCCGTGCATCATCAGGTTCCTGAGAAAACTCCGGAACTCCTTCAGTTCCTGGCGTTGTATCTCCTTGAAGCTGGTATCGCAGCACAGATCATGGGTGCAGAGCGGGTCAGCTCCCGACGCAAAACGGTGGTAGACGTTGTAGAAGGCGTAGGCGACGGCGATAATTACTGCAGTCACAGTCAAGGCATCGAGGAAGGCGGACAGGAAGGCGCCGAGGAAACAGAAGATCAGCGAGATGGCGATCTTCGACTGCACCCGGACCAGCAGGCGGGTGAAGGTGAACTGAAGGAAATCCTTCATGAAAAAGATACCGGCCACCATGAAGATCAGCAGCAGGATGACCTCGAAATTGTTGAGTGCTTCATGATAGACGGTTTCCGGGCTGGTCATGCCGATGATGACGGCTTCCATGGCAAGCAGACCGCCGGCCGGCAGAGGATAGCACTTCAGGGCCATCGCCAGGGTGAAGATGAATTCGCCGATCAGTACCCAGCCAGTGGCGAAGGGGCCGACGGTATGCAGGAGGATGGGGTTGATGACCAGGAAGATGATAATGGCGAGTTTATACCATCCGGGAGCGTTTCCGAGGAAGTTGCGGGCGAAGGCCTGGGGCAGGGTGGCTGTCATGAGTTGTCCTTTAAGTGAAGATGAAGGGGAATACGATCGAGCTCATGGCAAGATCTGTCTCGGCGCGATGGCGGAAAAACCGTGAACACCGCTTTGCGTCTGGCAGAAAGTCCTCATAGATGTACCATGGGCGAAAAGGATGCTCAAGATAAACCGGACATCGTGGGACGATATGAACCCTGATGGCGTCGTTAAAGGCGCAAAGGTTTCGACGAGCGATACAAAATGAAACAATACGAGACTTGTCGCGGATAGCTTCTTTCCGTTTACCAGCACTTGGAGGAAGAAGCTTCCTTTCATTGTCAGGATCATGCTGCGTCATCTGTTGAAGCCTTTACTGACAGCCGGTGTGCCTGTCTGTTGCCGACTGGAGAAGAATTGTCTGTGCGGAATCGATGCAAGCAATCAGGATGGAGAGATCGGTGCGGCTAAGGGGTGGCCGAAGGTCTTCCTGAATCTCAACGTGAGGACGATGGCGACGACCAGCATGATCGCCAGGAGTCTGAGAAAACCGGTAAAGCTGTGGGTGTGATCGAAGATGAGACCGGCGATAAGCGGGGCAAGGGCTGCCGGGATGTTGGCGGAAAAGAGCCAGCCGTAGACCTGGCCGACATGGCGGTATCCCCAGGTACCGGCCACTGTTGCCGCATAGAGGACCAGGACGCCGCCGTAATTGAATCCTGTGAGCAGGGCAAAGAGCAGGAGGCCGTCATCGCCGGCGAGGATGAGCTGAGAACAGAACAGCGCCAGGGCCTGGGCCGCGAGGTTGAGACGGATGGCGGTCAGCGGCTGCAGACGGTCGGCGACAAAGCCCCAGATGACCCTGCCCAGGGCGTTGGCCAGGGCAAACACGGCTACCGCGGTGATACCCGTCTGCACCGTGCCTGCCGGAAAGAGTTCCTTGAGGTTGGCGTTGACGGTGAAACCGGCGGCCAGTCCGGTGATCATGGCCATGTAGAGGAGAATGAACTGCGGCATCCGGACAACTTCGCGGAAGGCCAGCGATGGAGTTCCGGCCAAGCCGTCTTCATCGGGATTGCGCATCATCACTCCGCCCAGGCAAATGGAGAACAGGAAGATCAGGCCGAAAAGGGAAAAGGTCGTAAACGGGGACCAACCCTGGCCATTCATCAACCAGCCGGCAGTCTTGCTGATCAGGGCGGCACCGCCGCCAAAGCCGGCTACCGCGACGCCGGTCACCAGTCCCTTGTTGTCGGGGAACCAGCGGATGCAGGTGGCGATCGGAACGATATAGGCGAAGCCGGCACCCAGTCCGGCACAGAGCCCGATGCCGGCAACGGTGAAGGCAAAATGAAGGCTGCCGAAGGAGGCGAGCAGCCAGCCGCCGCCAAAAAGGATCCCGCCGGCGATGGCACAGAATCGGGGGCCGAGCCGATGCAGGAGACTGCCGGCGAACAGCATCGTTGCCGGGAAAACGAAATAAAAGACGGTGAAAGGCAGCTGCACCGGACCTTGCAGCAGTCCGGTGAGTTCCTTGAGTGGCCGGACGTAGACCGACCAGGAATAGGTTGCGCCGAGGCAGACCTGCATCAGCACGGCGGCGGCGAGGATCAGGTAGCGCTGCATGGTTCTTCTTCAGGGGTGCGAGGCCGAGAGGGTGCTCCCCGGGTCACGTTTCACGTGACAGGGAAGCACCCGGTCTCTGTGCTGGATATGTCTGACTGATCCCTGCATGATCCAGCCATAATGGCGCATATACACTCACTCCGGTTTCCGGCGCCGGGCGGCCAGGGCCTCGGCGGTGTGCTGGACGACGATCTGTGATCCGCGTTTCTTCAGGCCGCCGCGAAGCTGCATGACGCAGCCGGGACAGTCGGTGAGGAGGATCTCGGCACCCGTCACCTCCACATGGTCGAGCTTCTTGCGCAGCATTTCGGCCGAAAGTTCCGGGAACTTGGCCGAAAAGGTACCACCGAAGCCGCAGCAGACTTCCGACTCGTCGGCCTCGCGGTAATCGAGGCCGGCGTCGCGCAGCAGGGCGCGGGGGGCTTCATGGACGCCGAGGCCGCGACACAGGTGGCAGGGCGAATGGAAGGTCGCCGGTTTGCCGTCGCCGGAAAAATCCTCAGCTTTCAGGCCGAGGACATCGTGGGCGAACGAGGAAAAATCGATCACCTTGGCCGTAAAGGATTTTGTTTTTTCGAGCATTTTCTGATCGTCGCCGAGCAGCACCGGGTAGTTGTGCTTCAGGTGCGATGCGCAGGAGGCGCAGAGAGTGACGATATAATCGACGTTTTCCTTCTCGAAGGCCCGGACGTTCTGTACCGCCACATCCCGCGAGGCCTTGGCTTCGCCCATCATCTGCACCGGTAGACCGCAGCAGGACTGGGCCATCGGAAAGGACATCGCCACTCGATGCTCGGCAAAGAGGTGGAAGGCCGCTTCCATCTGCTCGGGATAGACAAAATCCTGGACACAGCCGGAAAACAGCCCGACCCGCAGGCGCGGGTTGTCGATGGGTCTGGCGAGTTCCTGCCAGCGGTCGCGGAAGGGCTTTTCGGCGACGGTCGGCAGGGCCTTGAAATCGTGCTCCTTGAAGAACATCATCGGCAGGTGGCGCATGAAGCCGTCCTCGCCGCTTACCGGCCGCTGGGCCCATTTGGCGGTGCGCAGCAGGGTATGGAACAGCTTGCGGTTCTTCAGGATCTGGCCGAGCAGCAGGCTGGGCAGCGGGTGTCCCTTTTCGTCCTGAATCCGCACGTGAACCTGCTTGATCAACCGCGGCAGGTCGATGCCGCCGGCGCAGATATCCTTGCAGGCCTCGCAGTTGATGCAGTTCTGGATCAGGTTCTTGGCCTTTTCCGGGCCGTGGAAGAAATAGGTGAGGATCAGGCCGATGGCGCCGATGTAGATATGGCCCATCTTGTGACCGCCGACCAGGCGGTAGACCGGGCAGACATTGGCGCAGGCGCCGCAGCGGACGCAGCGGAAGACCTGGGAGAAGAGGGGATCTCTGGCCATCTCCAGCCGGCCGTTGTCGAGGACGACGAAGTGGATCTCTTTTTTCCGGTTGCCGGCCGCCGCGCACTCGTTGGCGCCGGTGATCCAGGTGACGTAGGAGGTGATCTGCTGGCCGGTGGCGTTGCGCGGCAGGACCTTGAGTATCCGGAGGGCGTCGGTAAGACTCGGTACCAGCTTGTCGATGCCAAGCAGAGCGACATGCACCCGCGGCAGGGTGGTGACCAGGCGGGCGTTGCCCTCGTTGGTGACCAGGCCGATGGTGCCGGTGTCGGCGATGGCGAAGTTGGCGCCGGTGATGCCCATGTCGGCCTCGACGAACTTGCTACGCAGTTCGCGCCGCGCCACCTTGACCAGCTTCTCGATGTCCGGTTCCTGTTTTGCCCCGGTCACATCGGAAAACAGGTCGCCGACCTGATAACGGGACAGGTGAATGGCCGGCATGACCATATGTGATGGCCCTTCGTGGCGGAGCTGGATGATCCACTCGCCGAGATCGGTCTCGGTCACTTCGAGGCCATGGTCCTCGAGGGTGTGGTTGAGCAGTGTCTCCTCGGCGGTCATCGATTTCGATTTGACGATCTTTTTCGACCCGGTGGCCTTGGCGATTTCGGCAATGATGGCATTGGCTTCTTCGGCGTCACGGGCGAAGTGGACCTGGACGCCGGCTGCCTCGGCGTTTTTGCGGAACTGGTCGTACAATTCATCGAGTTTCGGCAGGACACTGTCCTTGGCGGCGGCGACCTCGGCTATCAGGCCGTGCACATCGATCTCGGCGAAGGCTTTCGCGCGGCTGGCCCGGTAGGCGACGGCAAAGGTGTCCAGGCTTTTGCGCAGGAATTCGTTATCCAGCGATTCCTGCATTTCCTTCCGGTATTCTTTCAGGTTCTTGGCGTCCTGCATATCAGTCCTCCAGCAGCAGAATGTGCAGTTCAAGCGGTCCGTGCACACCGAGGGCGAGGACCCGTTCGATATCGGCGGTGCGACTGGCCCCGGTGATGAAGGCGGTGTAATCGGGGGTCTTGCGCATGAATTTGAGCAGGTGGCGGTCGGCGGCGAAGGCATCCTCGACGATGGTTGACCGGCGCAGGACACAGACGTGGTATTCGCTCAGCATGGTCGCCAGCCGCAGTTCCTCGTCTGGGCAGTTGATCACCAGGGTGCCGGTCTCGGCGATTCCGAAGTCGGCAACGGTAAACCCGATGTCGACTCCGCTGAGGTGCTCCCGCATCCCGGAGCGGATGCAGGTCATCCCCTGCTCGCGGCAGCGCGCTGCGAGGCTGGCAAACTGGTCCTGGGTCAGGCCGGGGGCGGCGACGATCTTCTCCTGTTTCAGGTCGCAGAGGGTGTCAGCCGGCTGCGACAAGGCCTCGTCGCAGCCGGAGATCTTTATCCGGCAGGCTCCGCGTCGACCGCAGAGATCAAGGCAGTAGGCCATGGCCTGGTCGAGGTCGACGACGGGTTCGACGATCGCGGATACCGCCCGCGCTTTTTCGGTGAAGCGGTCGGCGAGATGGTCGCTCTGGGGCGTGTTGTTCTCAGACATGGCGGCTAGCCTCCTTCTCCACTGCCGGAAGGGCAACGGCGGTAATTTCATTGATCATGGCCGGCAGCTCCACTCTTTCAGTCAATGCTGTCGGCATAGAGCTCCACCACATGACGGACCCGGATACCCTTGTCGCGGCGGGAAAGCATGTCGGTCATCTGCATCATGCAGGCCGGGCAGCTCGTGGCCACCGTCTCCGCCCCGGAGGCGACAATATTGTCGGCCTTGCGGTTGCCGATCTTCTTCGACAGTTCGTAGTGGGCGACATTGAAGCTGCCGCCGCAGCCACAGCATGTGCCGGCCTCGTTCATCTCGACGAAGTTGCCGCCGGCGGCCCTGATCAGGGTCCGGGGCTGACGGGTGATGCCCAGCGAGTTTTTCAGGTGGCAGGGGTCGTGGTAGGTGATGACATCCTCCTTGGCGGGCGTCACTCCGAGACCGTCGAGACCCAGGCTGTCGACCATGAATTCGGTGATATCCCTGGTCCTTTCGCCAAGTCTGGCAATGTCGCCAGCGATATCCCGGCTGCCGCTGTACAGGTGCGGCCACAGTTCCTTGATGGTTGCGGTACAGGAGGCGCAGGGAGTGACCAGGTAATCGAAGGCTGCATTGCGGAACAGCTCGACATTCATTTCGATCAGGGTGTTGAAGGTCTGGCGGTCGCCGCTGGTCAGCACCGGGATGCCGCAGCAGGCCTGCCCGGCTGGCAGGAAGACACCGACCTCCTTATTCCTGAAGATCTTGACCGCCGCCTCGCCGATCTGCGGGAACATCTTGTCGACCACGCAACCGGGAAAGAAGGCCACTCTGAGGCCGCTGGCGCCGGCAGGGGTATCGAGCCGGGGGACGATTTTGCGGAATGGTCTGGTGGCCAGGGCGTTGAAATGGCGGTCGGCGACCACCGGGGCATTGAAGCGGGCGCAGGAAGAGCCGAGCAGATCGTCGACCTTCTTGGTAAAGATCCCCTGGAATTTCGAACCCATCGAGGTCAGGGCATTGAACAGCCTGGGGTTGGCCAGCATGCCGCGGAAGATGGCCTTCTTTACCGGCGAGAGGCCGAAATAGCCGGTCAGGATTGCCCGGGCTGCCAGGAAGATGTCGATGATCTGCACCCCGCTCGGGCAGTTGGCCTGGCAGGTGCCGCAGAGGAGGCAGCGATTGAGGGCGGTATCGATGCCCTGTGAATCTTGGAGGATTTCGGCGGCCAGGCCTTCCAGCAAAGCCAGCTTGCCACGGGTGACGTCTGTCTCGCGGCCGGTCTCCCGGAACAGCGGGCAGACGGCCTGGCACATGCCGCAACGCATGCAGTTGACCAGCTGGTCATCGAGGTTTTTGAACATCAGGGCGAGTTGCTGCAGATCTGCCATACGCGTCTAACCTTCCATCTTCTTGGGGTTGAGGATATTTTTGGGGTCGAGGGCCTTCTTCATCCGGGCCGTGTAATCGATGGTTGCCTGACCGATTTCCTTGACGAGGAAATTCCGCTTGGCCAGGCCGATGCCGTGTTCGCCGGAGAGGGTGCCGCCCAGGGCCAGGGCGCGGTCGAAGATCTCCTCGATCGCATGTTCAACCCGCTGCCATTCCGCCTTGTCGCGTTTGTCGGTGAGGATGGTGGGATGGAGATTGCCGTCACCGGCGTGGCCGAAGGTGCCGATGGTCAGGTCGAATTTCCTGCTGATCTCGCCCAGGGCGGCTATCATCGCCGGGATCTTCGAGCGCGGCACCGTGGCGTCTTCCAGCACGCAGGTCGGTTTGAGCTTGGCCAGGGCCGGCAGGGCGTCCCGTCTGGCCTGCCAGATGGTGTTGCGTTCGCCGGCATCGTGGGCGACTTTGATTTCCCGCGCTCCCTGCCGGCGGCAGATTTCTTCCACCCGCGCCGCCTCGTCGGCAACCTGGCCGGGATGACCGTCGACCTCGATCAGCAGCAGGGCGGCGGCGTCGGTCGGCAGGCCCGCCTTGCGGAAGTTGTCGACGGTGCGGATGGTGAAATTGTCCATCATCTCCAACGTCGCCGGCACGATCTTGGCGGCGATGATGGCGGCGACGGTTTCGGAGGCTGCGGCGATCGAATCGAAGATCGCCATCATCGAACGGGCTGCCTGGGGAGGCGGGATCAGTTTGAGGATGATCTTGTCGAAGACCCCCAGAGTCCCCTCCGAAGCAACCATCAGGCCATGCAGGTTGTAGCCGGTAACCGATTTGACGGTGCGTGAACCGGAGCGGATCAGGTTTCCCTGTACATCCCAGAACTCCATGCCCATCACATAGTCCTTGGTCACCCCGTATTTCAGGCCGCGCAGGCCACCGGCATTCTCGGCGACATTACCGCCCAGCGTCGAGACGGTCTGGCTGCCTGGATCGGGCGGATAGAAGAGACCGCGCCGGGCGACCTCCTGGGCGAAGACGGCGGTGACGACACCGGGTTCGACGATGGCGTAGAGATCCTCCTCGTTGATTTCGAGGATGCGGGTCAGTCCGTTGGTGAGGATCACCACCCCGCCGGGATGGGGGATGGTACCGCCGGAGAGGTTGGTGCCGGCGCCGCGCACGGTCAGCGGCAGGCCGTTGTCGTTGCAGAGTCTGGTCACGCGGCCGAGGGCCTCGGAGGTGGTCGGGCGGACGACGATACCCGGCATTACCGGTTCGAGAACCGCGGCGTCATAGGAATAGGCGTAGCGGTCGATTTCACTGGTCATCACATTGTCGCTGCCGACAATGGCGGAAAACTCGCCGACGAGGGCGGATGCTTGGGGCGAACTCACTCTATTCTCCTCGGAAAAGGCGGATCGGGGACGGCGTTGATGGTTCTTGAAACAGAATACAGCAGGCCGGACAGTTACACGGGTGTTTCCAATATCCCCGGTACCTGGTCCGCAACGAAAGGACCGGGTACCGGTTTTCAGCGATCAGGGTCGAAGTCGGTTGGTGGAGTTTATCGGGCTTGTCAGATCTCTTCCTCCATTCCTTTCGGCACCTTGACGACCAGCACCGGCTGGCTGGCGTCATGCAGGACCTTGCGGGTGGTGCTGCCGAGGATCACTTCTCCGACCATCGTATGGCGCTGGGCTCCCATGACGATGACATCCGCCTTGTATCGGTTGGCGAACTCGACAATGGCCTGGGCCGGGTGCTCCTCGACGATGCAGATCTCGCTGACCGCCGTGCTGCATTCCGGCTTGCCCTCGCACTCCCTGGCGCACAGTGTCGCCAGCCTCTCCCGCAGTCTGGCCGTTACGCTCTCCCTTGCCTTGCTGTGCAGGGCAGCGGATTCCTCCTCGGAGAGGTACTGCCCGACCAGGCTCTGGCCGAAGGTCGAAAGCGGCTCGATACAGTGCAGGGCGACGATCTTCGCCTCATACTGTCTGGCCAGGCTCAGGGCATGGCGGAAGACATAGGGAGCCCGGGTGCCGAGGCCGGTGGCGTAGAGTATGGTGTTGATTTTTGGCAGCATCGTGATTCTCCTGTGAAGTTACGTCATCGTTACGATTCTAGTCGCCGAAGAAGACCGAGGGCAGATAGGTGACAAGATCCGGGAAAACAACCATGCTGGCAACGCAAAGGAGCTGCAGGACGATGAAGGGAATAATGCCACGGTAGACTTCACCCATGGTGAATTCCGGCGGTGCCGCGCCCTTGAAATAAAACAGCGAGTAGCCGAATGGCGGGGTCAGAAACGACGTCTGCAGGTTCACGCAGAGGATCATTGCAAACCACAACGGGTCGAAGCCGAGATCCTGGGCGATCGGGGTGAAGATCGGCACCGTCACCAGCAGGATGGCGGCCCAGTCGATGAACATGCCGAGGATGAAGACCACCAGGTTCATCAGGAGGAGAACAACATACGGGCTGACATCCATGCCGAGCAGCACGTCGGCGACCACGTCGCCGCCGCCGATGCTGAGGAACACCACGCTGAAGACCTTGCCACCGATGAAGAGGGCCATGACCATGCAGGTGGTGCGGGCGGTGGCCAGCGAGGCCCCGGAGATCATCTTCCAGGTACAGGTTCGTTTGAATACGGCCAGGACAAGGGCGCCGGTAGCGCCGAGGGCGGCTGCCTCGGTCGGGGTGGCGACACCGGCCAGGATGGTGCCCATGACGGCGAGGATCAGGCCGAAGGGCGGCACCAGGCTTTTGACGAACATGAAGCATTTCTGGCCGAGGGTGGCGGTCCGTTCCTCTGGCGGAATCGGCGGGCCGGCGTTGGGATTGAGGGCGCAGCGGATGCCGACGTAGGTCAGGTACAATGCGGAGAGCAGCAGGCCGGGCATGATGGCGCCGGCGAAGAGGTTGCCGACCGAGGTCTCCTTCAGGCCGGTCAGACCGGCATAAACGACCAGCATGATCGAGGGCGGGATCAGGATGCCGAGCGTCCCCGAGGCGGTGATGATGCCGGCCGACATTGGCTTATCATAGCCGCGCTGCAGCAGGGCCGGACCAGCCATCAGGCTCATGGCGACGACGGAGGCGCCGACGATGCCGGTGGTGGCGGCAAAGACCGTCGAGACGACGATGACTGCCAGGCCCAGGCCGCCGCGCAGGCCGCCGAGGATGACGTAGAGGGCGTCGAACAGCTCTTCCGAGACCTTGGCCCGGTCGAGGACCTGGGCCATGAAGATGAACAGCGGAATCGAGACCAGGGTGTAGTTGAGGAAGATACCCCAGTTGTTGTTGGTGATCAGGTCGAACAGGGCCGGGATGTCGAAGCCGTTGTCGATCAGCCCGATCAGGGTTGCGGTGGCGGCCAGGGTGATCGCCAGGGGGTGGCCCAGGGCGATGGCCGCCATCAGGATGCCGAACATCAGGATGGTGAGTACTTCAGGTGTCATGTCGATTCTCCCGGCAGGTGGTTATTGGTTGGAACGGAGGGCCTGGAAGTCCTGGAGCAACTTCGAGACACCTGCCAGAAAAAAGAGGACGAAGCCGATGGCCATCACCGTTTTGTAGGGGTAGATGGCCGGCGACCAGGACGACGAGGCGCGTTCCCAGATTACCCAGGAGGTGGCCGCGTATTTGATCGACCAGATCGCCATGCAGGCCATGGTCGGTACGAAGATCACCAGGTTGGTGATGATTCGGAGGATGGTCCGGGTTCTCGGCTGCAGTCGCGATTCGAAGATGTCGATACAGACGTGGGTGTTGGTGCGGTGGGCGTCGCCAAAACCGAGCATGTAGTGCATGCCGTAGAGAAACGTAGTCATTTCAAAACCCCACGAGGTGGGAGAGTTGAAAACGTAACGGACGATAACCTCGTAGACCACCGCGATGATCAGCGGCAGTATCAGGTAGGAACTGTACAGTCCGGTTTTTTCATTCAGGGCATCGATGGCCCGGGAGATCGTCTGCATAACGCGTCCTCTTGTCGACTGAGACTGTGAATCGTTGACAAGCGGCGGGGCGGATGTGCCCCGCCGCGGTGAAGGTTGTTTTTACTGGAGGCGCTTGCCGTTGATGTAGTCGTCGATCGGCCAGGGAGCGAGGCCGCTTCTGATCTCACGCCACTCGGCGAAGTCCTTCTTGAACAGTTCCTGGGAGTCGAGGGTGGCCTTGACGCCCGGGTTCTTGGCCTTCAGATCTTCGAGGTAGGTCTTGGTCTGCTTGGCGAAGTTGGTGATGGCGTCATTATCCATCTTCACGAATTCGACCTTCTGCTTGAACAGCTTGATCGCTTCGATATTCAGGTTTTCCTGCCAGGCGGTGGACCACAGCTGGGTCTCCTTGGCGGCGATGTCGACGATCCACTTCAGGTCCGCCGGCAGCTTGTTGTAGGCATCCTTGTTGAAGAACAGGGCGCACTGGACCGACGGCTGATGCACGCCGGGGGTGATGACGTACTTGGTGATTTCGTCGAAGCCCATCGGGTAGTTCATCGCCGGGGTGCTGAACTCGGCGCCGTCGATGACACCGCGCTCCAGCGCCAGGTAGATCTCGCCGCCGGGCAGCGGGGTGACGGAGGCGCCGAGCTGGGTCATGATGTCCATGTACCAGCCGGGGGTGCGGACGCGCATGCCCTTGAAGTCTTCCATCTTGGTGGCTTTCTTGTTGGAGAAGAAACCCATCTCCTGACCGCCGTTGCCGCCGGGCAGGGCATAGAGATTATATTTTCCGTACAGTTCCTGCATCTGCTCGAGACCGCCGCGCTCATAGAGCCAGATATTGTAGCCTTCGGTATCGAGGCCGAAGGGGACGGAGGCGAAGGAGACGAAGTTCTGATCCTTGCCCTGCCAGTAGCCCGGCCAGTCATGACCGACTTCGGCGGAACCCTTGCTGACGGCGTCGAACGACTCCATTGCACCCACCAGCTCACCGGCGGAGAACAGCTTGATCTCCAGGCGGCCGCCGGAGGCCAGGGCGACGGAATCGGCGAAATGCTGGGCCATATCGTAGAACAGCAGTCCCTTGGACCAGGGCATGACCATCTTCCACTTGAAGGTCTCCTCACTCGGTTTGATGGTCCGCAGTTCCTTCTTCACAGCCTCGTGCCGTTTGTCGGCACCGAATTTCTCGCGGGCGGCATCGGCGTTGGTTACCGCTACCGACAGAGATAAAGCGGCAACGGTGGTGATGATCCAGTTTTTCTTCATGGTTCCCTCCTTCAAAGAAGTGGATGGTGTGGGCACCGGAGAATCCGGCACGATCGATATGGAAGATACTGTACCACGCTGGTGATAAGAGCATCCGTACTGCCTGTGCAGTTCTCGACAGAAGGAAGACAAGCAACTGGCGTGCCAGTAGAGACGGTGTTGCTGCATTGTGAATTAGGTCGAAAATTCAGCGGATTGGTTTTTCGATGGGAAGGAGAGGGCCGGAGGTGTATGAAATTCTGGACAGCAAGGTTGGCCAGATGGGCTCAATACGTCGACGGAGTAGCTACCGATCAAATGTAACGCAGCGTGATATCTATACAAATCAAAACAGTCCGAAATTGCGGACAGAGGTGGCGACTGTTTTTCAATTCAGAATGAAGGTTCATGAACGGGTGCCGGTGTGGGGATCAGAATTCATTGCGTACCTGTACAGCCGCCATGCCATGGTGCAATTAATGTCATTAATACATATGAATAGACTATTCAATTGCCAAGGGTGATGGTGTCTCAGACAGATATTTCACCCAAACTGAACCGGCGAAATGATGTGGAAGGCAGGGGGAGGAAATGATCATGGCACAATTCCTGTCCGATATTTTGGACAGCCAGTACAGCTGTCCTCCGGAACGTGATCGGGACGACTTTCCGGTGGACTTTGACAGGGTGAATGTGTATCAATAAATATACATGTATCAAAATGTCACGCCTGCTGAGAGGCAGAGATGGGCTCTTCCGGGAAGATCCGGCTCAGGAAATCAACGAGGTGGCTGAAATGACGGACAACCGATCGCAGGCCGGGACGGCGGCGCTGCTTGAGCAGCTGGAACTGTTCCAGCTGATCTTCGATAACATCCCGAGCGGAGCGATGATCACCACTCCCGGTGGCATAGTCACGCACCTCAATAAGCCATACGCCCGGTTTCTCGGTATCGACGTTGCGAAGAGTATCGGCCGGCATTGCACCGAGGTGGTGGAAAACACCAGAATGCATGTTGTCGGGGCCACCGGGGTGGCGGAGATCAACCAGATCCAGATGATCCGGGGGCAGAACATCGTCGTCCACCGCATTCCGCTGAACAAGGGGGAGCGGGTGATCGCCGTATTCGGCCTGGTGATGTTCCAGGACATCAGCGAGATCGTCAAGCTCGCCCGTAAACTCCACTCCCTCGAATCGAAGGTCAAGAACTACGAAAAGGAGCTGATGAACCTGCGTTCCACCCGTTATACCCTGGACAGCATCATCGGCACCAGCACCGCCATCAATGCCCTGAAGCAGCAGGCGCTGGTGGCAGCCGGCAACACCTCGCCGGTGCTGATCACCGGTGAGAGCGGCACCGGCAAGGAACTCTTCGCCCAGGCTGTGCACAATGCCGGTCCGCGCAAACTGCGGCCGTTCATCCAGATCAACTGCGCCGCCATCCCCAAGGATCTGCTCGAGTCGGAACTGTTCGGCTATGACCGTGGCGCCTTCACCGGCGCCCTTGCCGGTGGCAAACCGGGAAAATTCGAGCTGGCCGATCAGGGAACGATCTTCCTCGACGAGGTCGGCGATCTGCCGCTGGACATGCAGCCCAAGCTGCTGCGGGTTCTGGAGGAGAAATGCTTCGAGCGGATTGGCGGCAATACCCTCATCCGCTCCGACTTCCGGCTGATTGCCGCCACCAACCAGACGCTCGAGGAGATGATCAGTCGCGGCCAGTTCCGCCGCGATCTCTATTACCGGCTGAATGTCATCGCCTTGAACATCCCTCCGCTGCGGGAGCGGAAGGAGGATATCCTGCCCCTGACCGTGCATCTGCTGGCGGAGCTGTCCCGCCGGAACGGCTGCAGTGCAGTCGGCATCAGTCAGGCGGCGATGGAGGCGCTGATCGGCCGGACATGGCCGGGAAATGTCAGAGAACTGTCCAATGTGCTGGAGAGGGCCATGATAGCCATGCATGGCGAAGAGATTGAGGTGGCGGACCTGCCCTTCATGCCGAAGGCGGTCAGGTCGGAGAGGCCGGAGCCGGTGAATATCAGGTTCCGCGATGTCCAGGCCGACGCGGAGAAGTCGGCTCTGCTGGCAGCCCTGCGAAAAACCGGCTACAACAAGGCCCGGGCGGCAGCCCTGCTGGGCATCCACCGAACCTTGCTGTATAAGAAACTGAAGAAGTACGGTCTGCCGCTGCAGGGCCCACCGGCTATGTAGTCATTTTGCTACATAGCCGGTGGGCTGGCTGGGCAACCGGGCGAAAGGGGATCCGCTGTTCAGAATTCCTGCCGCAGGCCCATGGGCTGGTGCTGGAAGATCCTGGCGTCCATCAGTCTTGGCTGGGTGCGGATGAACGGCGGGAAATCCATCTGGGCGAGGATGTCCCGCTCCAGATCGATGCCCGGGGCGATCTCCACCAGTTCCATCCCCTCGTCGGTCAGCATAAACACGCAGCGTTCGGTGATGTAGAGCACCGGCTGGCCCTTCGAGACCGCATAAGGACCGGAAAACGTTACATGCTCGACCTGATCGACGAATTTCCGGACACTGCCCTCCTTTTCAATCCGCAACGCGCCATCCCTGACCGAAATCTCCAGGCCGCCGGCGGTGAAGGTGCCGACGAAAACCACCTTCTTGGCGCTCTGGCTGATGTTGATGAAACCGCCGGCCCCGGCCAGCCGGGTCCCGAACTTGCTGACGTTGAGGTTGCCGTGGCGATCGGCCTGGGCCAGTCCCAGGAAGGCCAGGTCCAGGCCGCCTCCGTCGTAGAAGTCGAACTGCGAAGGCTGGTCGATCAGGGCGTCGGTATTGAGGGCGGCGCCGAAGTTGAGGCCGCCGGCTGGAAGTCCGCCAATGACGCCGGGTTCGGCGGTCAGGGTAATGTAATCGAGGATCTGTTCCTCGGCTGCGACATTGGAAATCCCTTCCGGCATACCGATGCCGAGGTTGACGATGCCGTCGGCTGTCAGTTCGAGGGCCGCGCGGCGGGCGATGATCTTGCGGTCGCTCATCTCGATGGTCGGCAGGGCGTGCACCGGCATCTTGATTTCACAGCTGTAGGAGGGATTGTACTGGGTTCCGAAGGTCTGCCAGTGGTTGCGGGAATCGGAGATCACCACCCGGTCCACCAGGATGCCCGGGATCTTGACCTGACGGGCGTTGAGGCTGCCCCGTTCAGCGACCCGTTCCACCTGGACGATGACGATGCCGCCGCTGTTGTGTGCGGCGGTGGCGATGGCCAGGGCCTCGAGGGTCAGGGCCTCGCGCTCCATGGTGATATTGCCGTCGGTATCGGCCGTCGTTCCCCGCAACAGGGCGACATGGATGGGAAATGTCTTGTAGGCCAGGTAGTCACGGCCGTCGAAGGTGATGTGTTCGACCAGGTCTTCGGTGGTGATGCTGTTGATCTTCCCCCCGCCGTGGCGCGGGTCGACGAAGGTGTCGAGGCCGACGGTGGTGATGGTTCGCGGCTTTTTGGCGGCGATGTCCCGGTAGAGGTGGGAGATTACCCCCTGGGGAAGATTGTAGCCCTCGATCAGGTTGTCCAGGGCCAGTTTCTGCAGTTTCGGTACCAGCCCCCAGTGACCGCCGACTACCCGCCGCACCAGGCCGGGATGGCCGAGGTGATTGAGCCCCCGCTCCTTGCCGTCGCCCTGTCCGGCGGCATAGACGACCGTCAGGTCGCGGGGCTGCCCGTGCTGGACATAGTACTCCTCCAAGGCGATTGCCAGCTGTTCGGGAAAGCCGATGCCGACGAAACCGCCGGTGGCAATCGTGTCGCCGGTGCGGATCAGGCGGACGGCCTCTTCGGCGGAAACGACTTTTTCCCGGCGAACATGTCGACGGGGGGAACTGGACTGCTGGCTTCGGGAGGTGGAGGCGTTGTTTTCCATGGAGATGTCGGTGCTTGAAGGATAATGGTCTGTGGCAAGGCTGCATGCCGGAGTTGTTGTCCTCAAGGATTAGCAAGATAGATGCCAGATGGGAGAAAGGCGACGAACAGACCCTGGTTGTCTGCTGGCTTGGAATTTGCACGAAAGATCGGCGCGTCGCTGGTCGATGCAGCAGGACTGTCGGCAGAGGCGGTTGCCAACTCCCATCAACCACGCATCGGTGAGGTCACCGAAAAGGAGCGGATCATGCTGAAAATCGAAGGTTCAACAGCCGTCATTACCGGCGGCGGCAGTGGTATCGGCAGGGCTTTGGC
>WBUQ01000158.1 GCA_008933635.1 Desulfobulbaceae bacterium
GGTCTGCATCGCGTGTTCGATATCGATCTGTCCGAGGAGTATCAGAAATTCCTCGCCGCCGTAACGGCCGGCACTGTCGAGGCTGCGCAGCGTTTCCCTGAAGATCCGGGCCACCTGGACGAGGACCGCATCGCCCGCCTGATGCCCGTGCGTGTCGTTTATCCGCTTGAAATGATCGATATCGACCATCAGTATCGAAACATCGCTGCCATAACGGTGGTGCTGCTCGAGGTGGGCCTCCAGATCCGTCATGATCTGCTTGCGGTTGGCAAGCCCGGTAAGGGGGTCGGTGGTTGCCATCTGCTCCAGCTTGGCCTGTCCTTCCTTCAGCCGCTGCACCATCTCGTTGAACATGCTACTGACAATGCCGAGTTCATCCTGCCTCCGGACCGGCACCCGGGCATCGAGGTCCCCCCCTGCCACCCGGAGGACGCAGTCCGTCAGGGCCCGGAGCGGCAGGATGATCCGGCTGGCGACGATCGTCGCCGTCCCGCCGATGGCTACGGTCAGCAGGATGGTTATCAGGGCGATGCGGTTGCGCTCGCGGATCAGCCCGGCAAAGACCGTATCGACATTCTCCGCGAGCACGAGATCCCAGGGAACCTCCGACAGCGGATGGAGCAGGCCGACAAGCCTCGCGCCGTCCTTGCCGTCGAATTCCCGCAGCTGACGGGGCGCATCCCGCAGACTCCCGATCAACGGCGTCACACCGGCCTGCCCGGATCCGGAAACCTGTCCGCCCGCTGCCACGATAATCTTGTCGCCGGTCCTGGCCAGCAGCGCGACCAGTTCCCCGGAATCCTCGCGCAGCGGCAGCGAGGCCTTCAGCAGCGGCAGCAGCTCCGGCAGTCCCACCTCCATCACCAGAAATCCAAGGTGATCGCCGCCGGCACCGGAAAAAAGCGGCAATCCCAGCGGCAGCACGGGCACGCCGTGATCGCCTGCAAAGCTCACATCCTCGAAAAAAAAGCGCGACGAATCGGCCCTGGCCTGCCAGTCGCCGCCGATTTCGCGGTGTCCGCCGTCGGAATCGCCGGATGCCACCAATACCGTCCCCTGGCGGTCGAGCACGACAAAGCACCGGTATATCGCAAACTGGCGGCAGATCAGATTCAGGTAGCCGGCAATATGGACGAGGCATTCCTGCCGTGTCTGTTCAGCGGCTTTTCCGGTGCTTTCTGCCACGGCATGGATCCGCCGCAGATTATCGCGAATAATGGAGGAATTGGCGAATACCCTGAGATCGTACTGGCGCTCCTTGAGCCAGAGATTGATTTCGCGCTCGGCTGTCCCGGCCGAATCGGCGAGTTTCTGGGCGGTCTTGTCGGTGGTGGCCTGGCGGCTCACATCGAACCACAGCCACCCCATGCCAAGCGAGGGCAGCAAGGTGACGAGGATCGAAAACAGCAGTATCCTGTTGCGGATTGAACGGAACCCGGGTGCCAGCTGTTCTGTATCCATGGGTTGTGGCGCGGCTGCGGCAGGTGTGGCCTGATTCATGGGAATCCCGCTGGATAGCTGTGTTCACCTGCCCCTTCTCTTCTTTGTAGCAGACTCGCCGGTGAAACTCAAGAAGGCTCGTGAATGGGCGATACGCAACCGGTCCAGGCGACCGCGGATATCCCCGTCATTGCGCGCGCCGGCCGGTTTCCCGCCCTCGCCTGGGCGGCAGAAACCGGAGCATTCGAAGCCGGCTGGAGTGGAGGGAGAGGAGCGCGGGGAGTCCCGGCCGGACTCCCCACGTGATCACGCGGCGGCGAGGGCCTGCACCCGGTTGACATGGGTGCTGGCGCGCTGGACGGTGCGGTGGTAGGTGACTGCCGGGTAGCCGAACACCATCATATAGCCGACCTGGTGATTTTCCGGTATTCCGAGCCGCTGCAGCACCTCCGGCACGATCATCACCAGGGCCCATTTCGCGAGGCCGGACCACAGCGTCCCCAGCCCCATGCTGGCGGCCAGCAGTTCGAAGTAGGTAAGTGCGATATGGCAGTCCGCCTCGGGCGACGGCGAATCCTTCGGGGCGGAGACGATCAGCAGGTGCGGCGCGCCGCGGAAGATGTTGTCCTTGCCGTTTTTCAGCGCATCCTCGACCATCGCCTGGAAGAATTCCATGCCCGCCGGCAGCCGGCCTTCCCTGATGACGGCATCCAGGCTGCCGTAGGTGGCCCGCCGGAGGGTTTCCATCACCTGGCAATCATCGATAACCGTGAACAGCACCTGCCGGTTGTTGATGCCGGTAGGGGCGCAGGCAACGGTGTCCAGCAGGAACTGGATCTCGCCGGCTGCCACCGGCGTGCCGGTATAGCGGCGCACCGAGCGACGTCCCTGCATCAAAACGGCAAGCTGATCGGCGGTAGGCAGGCGCCCTGCCAGCGGCAGCGAATCTTCCGGATGCAGGCCATGGATGCTGAGGGCGCCGGGCCCGCAGACGGCAAGACAGTGCTGGCAGCCGATGCAAATACCCTCCCGCTCCCCGGCGATCCGGGGAGAATCGCCCTGCATCTCGATCACCCCATACGGACAGTCGCTGGCGCACTCGCCGCAACCGATGCACAGCTCCTCATCGACCGAAAACCGCAATCCCATCGCAACCTCCCAAAGTCATATTTTATCCTGTTACATTCCGCCATACTGGCACCATTGCAGGCAAAGCACTGGTATCTTCTACACTCTTATGGTAATTAATGAAAGCAGGTACCTTTTTGTATGGTAGTATCAATTTATATACTTTTGAGGGACTACGCGATGCCGGACTGCAGGTTGAAAAGTTGCCAGAGACATGAGTACTACTGTACGGTCGAACTGACGCTGAACGTTATCGGCGGCAAATGGAAGCCGATCATCCTCTACCATCTCGGCCAGGAGGGGGTCCGGCGCTTCGGGGAGTTGCGGCAGAGCATCCCCAACATCACCCAGAAAATGCTGACCCAGCAGCTGCGGGAACTGGAGCAGGATGGCCTGGTCCACCGCGAGGTCTACGCCCAGGTGCCGCCCAAGGTCGAATATTCGCTAACCGACTTCGGCCAGAGCATCATGCCGGTGATGCACAGCCTCTGCCAGTGGGGCCAGAGCTACGAAGAGCGGTTCCGTCAGCAGACGCAGGCCGGCCGTCCCGGCACCTTCCAGCCTGATTGCACTACGGCGCCAGCAGCGATGGAACGGTGAAGGAGCCCTTCGGGAAAGAAGAGCACCCCGCCCGGCAGACGCAGTCCCGGCAACGGTTCTTTCCTCATCACCTCGCGTAATCCCAGGTTCCCAGGCAGTCGAGGATCTGTCCTCTTCTTTTTTTCGACCATCTGTATCTGTACCAGGCCTGACACGACAGGTATGCTCCTGTCATGATCAAAAGACACATCTATCAGGCTCTATATGCAGGTTTCCCGTGGGTGGTGATCGTCGATTTCCTGCTGTTCCTCCTCCAGCCCGAGGATACCAGCGCAACGGCGACGCCGGCTGCAAGGGACGTCCGGTTCAGCCGTTTCGACAACCGATTCGGCGGCGCGGCCAAGATCGCCTTCTGGTGCGCGATGGTCCTGCTGTTCTGGATCGGCTTCGGCGAACTCGCAGCGACCGTCGCCATGCACTGAGATGCTCAGTCTGCCAGGCAGTTCCGCTGAACCCCCCTCGCTACACTCACTCCCTGGCTCGAGAAAATAAAGGGCCAGCCATGATCAGCGAACCATGGCCGGCCCTCTCCGGTACATCTCCATCCTCCTGCGTCACGCCGACACTTCAGGCAATCGCCTGCCCTTTCCCCAACCGGATCACCACAGGTTTCGTCCGTACCGGAACTCCCTTACCTGTCCTCGCGGAACGCATAGACCTCTTTCAGCTTCTTGTCGTACTTGACGACCTTGAACTCGCCCAGATAGGTATTGAACAGCGGGTAGCCCTGTTCCGCCCATTTCACGATACCGTTCTCCACCAGGTACACGTTTTTGTAGCCATACCTGTACAAGGTCCCGACGAAATAGGTCGCCCGGTGGGTTGTCCGGCAATACACCCACATCTCCGTCTCCGGGTCTGGCCACTTGTCCGGCATCGTGTAGGCGTGACCTGAATCGACGTTGTTCGAATCCTTGATGTGACCGCTTTCGAATTCCGCCTGGGTCCGCAGGTCGATCAGCACCGCCTTGCTCTTGCCGGCCTGGATTTCCTGCCATTTCCGGTACAGATCGTCTGTGGTCTTTATCCTGTCCGGAGAGATATTTGCCCTCATCTCGAGATAAATCGACTTCTCGCCACTCTTCAGGTCCCCCGCCGACACCCAGACGGGGACGGTGCACAACGCGAAGAGAATGAAGCCTGCCAGGACCCTGTTCATACGTTCACCTCCCGATTTGATTCTTCCGTTTCCTGTAGAAGAGGCGCCGGTTGCCGCTATTTGGCCGGTACCGCCTGATATCCCCTGCGAACTGCTCTTATGCAACGTTGTCTTCAGTGGTCCAGGAAATGCCGGCGGATCAAGCGGAATCCCCCGACAACGTTCCAGGACTTCCGTGTCAAGCGCCCGCTTTCGCAAGCATCTCCGGCTTGATTGCCTCAATCCTCGATTCCGCAGCTTCCCACCGTGCCTTCTGCGGCATGGCCACCCTGCCAACCAGCCAACAGCACAGCATGGCCAGCGGCAGAACGATGTACAGGGCAACGGGAAGAAACCACATCCATACGATTACATCTGCGAATCCAGTCATCTTGATACCCCCCTTGTAATGTGAGCAGCCGGCGCCATCGCCATTCCGATCCATTTGTCAGTGGAAAAGCAAGATGAATACCAGAACTCGGCTTGGCGATTTGTTCCCCTGAATAAAATCACAATATACCGATATTACAGATCTTCATTTTTCGATGCCGGCGGTGTCGAATGCCAGGCGCACCAGTGCCTTTCAGGAAAGTGTCCAGATCCTGGATAGTCCGGATGTCGCGATGTACAGGGATCGGACAGTTTCAGAATGTGTCCGCACGTCCCGACCCCGCGTATTCACAAGGCACAGGGTGGGACACGGAGGAACGGCGGCATCTGCGGAACAAGGGATGGGCGCTGGCCTGCGGGACCGCCGCCGCTTCGATCCCATGTTGGTTTCCTGCCGGCCGGTGATTCCAGCGCAAGGGGCTGACTGCCGACTGTCCAGGGGCGAGACAATCCGGGGCGGCGAACGTCCAGACAATGGACATATTCACCGCCGCCGCTGACGACGCACCAGCCCAGGATCAAAGGGCCTCGAAGAAATAATCCGTGTAATCTTCCGGTTACCGCCATGGATGCGGCGCCCGCAGTTAAAATGGGAGCCTGGCGCATCAATTGCACAGGATGGATACGGCAGCATGACACGGTTGCCGTATCCGGCTGTACGCTGACCATCCGAGGCGATGTCGCCGGGATGATCCTCCAGGGGGGGGACAGCGCGAGCTGTAATTCATCATTGAGAGGAGGGTACCATGCCGATTCCTTACACGGGGGAAGAATTCACGCTGTTCAATCCGGACGGCTCGGAAATTCGCGTCCGGGGCTGGGGAGACCAGTTTTTCGCCGTTTTCGAGACCCTTGACGGCTATACCGTCGTCAAGGACCCGGAAAGCGGCTTCTTTCACTACGCAGTCCTCTCCCCGGACAAAACCACACTTCTGCCAAGCGGGACGCGGGTGGGCGACGTTCCACCCCTCCAGCTTGCACTGCCTCAGCACATCAGAATCGATCGCAACGCCGCAAAGATGCAGGCGAAAGCTGCACAGGACGCAACCGGGGTGCGGACGCGATGGGAAACCAGGCGGGAGGAACGCAGGCAGCAGAGGGCGGGAATGACCCCCGCCGCCGATGAGGAGGAACCGCTCGCCGCCACGGTCGGCAGCTATGTCGGCCTCTGCCTGCTCGTCCAGTTTCCTGATGTGTCGGGGACGATATCTTCGTCGGAAATCGACAACTTCTGCAACCAGGCCGGCTACTCCGGTTTCGGCAACAACGGTTCGGTCAGGGACTATTTTCGCGACGTCTCCGACGGCAAACTGACCTACACCAACGTCGTGACCGCATATTATACCGCCCGGCACAACCGCTCCTACTATACCGACCCAGCGATCGGCTACGGCACGCGGGCCAGGGAACTCATCATCGAGGCCCTGGACGACCTCAAGGCGAAAGGATTCAACTTCAGTCAACTGACCGCGGACAGCGGCGGGTACGTCCGTGCGCTGAATGTCTTCTACGCCGGCCCGCGGGTCAACAACTGGTCTGAAGGTCTCTGGCCGCACTCCTGGGCGCTCGCCTCTCCCTACACCGCCAGCAGCTCCAGAAAATTCTCCGATTACCAGATAACCAACATCGGCAGCCAGCTTGCCCTGCGCACGTTCTGTCATGAAAACGGGCACATGATCTGCGACTTTCCGGATCTGTACGACTACGGGTATGAATCGTGCGGCGTCGGTCATTTCTGCCTGATGTGCTCCGGCGGCTCCGAGATCAATCCGACCCAAGTCTGCGCCTATCTGAAATACGACGCCGGATGGACTTCACGGCTGACCGCCTTTGCCCCAGGCCTCTCCATCGATCTCGATGCAGGCAAGAACGACTTCCTGATCCACAAAAAAAGCGGCCAGGAATACTTCATCATCGAGAATCGCGCGCAGAGCGGCCGCGATACCTCGCTGCCCGACGCCGGGCTTGCCATCTGGCATGTCGACGAGAACGGCAGCAACAACAATGAGCAGATGACCGCAGCCCAGCACTATAAATGCTCCCTGGAACAGGCAGACGGCCGCTTCGATCTCGAACACAAGGCGAACAACGGCGACAGCGGCGACCTGTTCGGCTCTCCAGCCAGCAGGACCTTCGGGGCCTCCACAACGCCAAACAGCCGCTGGTGGGACGGCTCGGCTTCGGGCCTCGAGATCGTCGACATCTCGGCGCCGGGGCCGACGATCAACATCAGGACCCAGGTGCTCTGGCAGAACAATCGCGAGGTCCTGCGAACCCACGCCAAAAGCGGCACGCAAATGGCATGGGTGCTCCTCAAGGGCGATTCGGCATGGCTGCGCATCGACCCGGTGTCAACCGACGGGACCACCAATATCTTCATGGCCCTCTGTGAAAGTCTGGCCAACAGCAGGAAGGTCGATATCCTGGTCAGGGACGGCCAGGTTGCCGAGGTGACGATCAAATAACCACTCTCTCGAGAACAGGAGGACAGCACCATGTGGCACAACAACAAGACCGTGACAAGAACGCACTGCAAGGCCGGCAGCCAGCAGGCATGGGCCATCGTGCAGGATGTCGACCCGAACTGGCTGCGGGTGAAGACCGGTTCGGCCGACGGAGTGACCAACATCTACATGATCCTGAACATCGCCCTCTCCAACAGTCGCAAGGTCGACGTCTTTGTCGAGGGCGGCATGATCTCGCAGGCGACACTGATCTGAAAACGACAAAACGGTGCAGCCGCAACCGCCCTCCGGGGGCGTAGCCGTCTGGGGTTGCTCCATCTGCTGACGAGGAGGTCCACCGTGATTCCTGAAATAACCATCAAAATATCGTTTGGCAAAGAGGCTGCGGAGATACCGATCAGCGTCAGGGGAACATCGTCTCCTGACGCCGTGATTGCCCCTCCCGAAATCCCCGGGGAAGCTGCCGCGACATACATTCCCCCTCCGCCGGATCCCGAAGACGGCGGATGCTGCGGTTCATCGGGAGACTACCCGCCGCCGCCGGCACCGGTCGATGAAGATGAACCGGCAATCCCCGCTCCGCCAACCGGCAAAGCCAGGACCGGCAAGGCAAAGCCTGCTTGATGCTCCTGCCGGTTCCGGGAGGATCGCAGCGAGGCGGCTGCAGCAATGCCGTCCCGGGCAGTGCGGCCGGGTTCTTGTGCTCAGC
>WBUQ01000159.1 GCA_008933635.1 Desulfobulbaceae bacterium
CGCTTCCAGGCACAGCTTCCTTCATGGATTACCTTGACTTTAAAGGAGAAAAACAGCGAAAATGGGAGAGCAATAACAGTTTAAGATAAATAGAAAAAACAGGATTTGTTACGTATACTCAGGAATAGTCTTAACCTTTCACTTACAATGAACAGTTTAAAAGTTTCTGGTCAGGCCGGTGGCGGTGCATTTGCGATGCTATCAATACTCGAGCAGGCATTTTGCGGCCAGCACAATGTAAGTGCAGTAGGCAGGTCCGATAGCATGAGAGAGTGTTTCCAGGGGATTTCGATTGAGCAAATCATCAAGCCCCAGCAGTGGCGGCAATTTGGAACGCAACAAGAGAATTTCGGAAACAGTGGAGTATCAGTACCGAGGCTCCGAAATAAAACCGCCGGCACAGTTCGTGTGATGACCTGCACCGGCGGTTATTATCATACTTCTTTTATGCCTTCGAGTTTCCAGTTCTGAGTGCCGGTAGGTCTGGCCCAGGTCCACTCCTCCCGGAACTTGACCGGGTCGGTCATGCTGCCGGAAATCAATTCTTCTGTCTTATCATTGACAGTATAATCAAGAAGGTTGGCGGCAAACCGGACGGTAACGAAGTCCTCCCGTCCATCACTACCGGCCTGAACGATCTCCACGTCGCGAACGGCAATGGATTCCAATTTATTGATATGACCGTTGGCGCGCATTTCGACGAAACGCTGCTCGTACTCCTTGGCCAGTTGATCTCCCAAGAGATGGCGGTAGGTGTCGAGATCCCGGCGCATCCAGCCCGCCTGCACTTTGAAGAAGACGTCGGTGGCTACTTCGACGAAATAGGCCGGATCGAAAGTCCTGTCGACCTGCTGAATCTGGTCTATGCCACTATCCTTCAGATTCTCGCCGATGATCGGGGAAGGCGTTGGCTCGAAGGAACTTACAGTCCCTCCACCAAACATATTGGAAGGCTGAATCGTCTGCCGTGCGTACAGGTTTGGGGCTTGGTTGCTTACTGCCTGCCGGGATTTTGCAAATTTTCGATAGAGGAAAAAGGCTACCCCGCCGAGAACCAACAGAGGGAGAATTCCCATGCCCGAGCCTCCGGCTCCGAACATCGAGCCAAACAGCATTCCACCAATAGCACCGCCAAGAAGACCGCCCATCAGACCTCGACCGAAGCCGCCGCTTTTCAGAGGAGCAGCTGCTGGAGCATTGTTCGCCGGAGCTTTGCCTGGGCTTGAACTGAAGGACTTTCCACCCGACTTGGACCGGGCATCGGCATAGTCCGCCATCAATCCACCTTCAATGAAAGCGAATGCGATAAGCAACAAAAAAAGCGGTGTGAATCTCTTCCATAACGTGGTCATGAATTTTTCCATCTCCTTTGTATTTTTTTGATAATCCCTAACATGGGATTACTTGATAGTCTGCGTCCGGTAAAAGACGTCCGAGATTACTGCGAGTCGAAGAGTTGGTGCGACTAGAAGTTCTAAAACAGCGTGTATTTTTGGAAGGTCTTCTTCACATACTGAAACAGGAGCACACTATCCTTGGACAAATCGAGTTAATACTACCAAGAGGGGCGGTTTAGAACAAATAGATAATAACAAGCATGCAGTTCGATAAATTCGAAAATATCCCGATTGATTGGCAACAGCAGATCTTGCCGCCATCCCTTTTAACGAAAGCTATCCTGTGGCGGCTGACGCTACATTGCGCGTCAGGTTGTTATTCCACGATAGGCAAACCCCGACGGACCGGACTGCGACAAGTATCAGAATCTGCAACCGAATCTCTCATAATTAAAGAGGTGCAGGTCGACAAAGGGGCAGGTAGGTGCCTCTGCTGCACATCCTGACAAGGAGTCTGTGAAACTCATAGGCGCAAAACCATCAGCCCGATCGTCATCGGCTGCATCCTCAAAATTCGATGTCCACCGCATGCGTGACAAGGCAGACGCCCACACCATGACCTTCAACCGAGACAACCTCGAAACGCACCCGGTCATAAGTTACGATGTCACCTACCACCGGAGGACGCTCAAGAAGCATGAGGACCAGGCCACTGACAGTATCGACCTCTTCATGCTCCAGTGTTACCCCGAGCGCTTCCCCAGCCTCGTCAAGACGGACAGTGCCGGCAATCAATAGTCGGCCTTCGTTGTCGTGGCCAATATCAGGTTGCCCCGTGCTTCCCTCTTCGATATCGCCAATCACTTCTTCAAAAATGTCCTCCAAAGCGATGATACCGGCGGTTCCACCATGTTCGTCCATCACGACGACCATTTGCACACGTGAGAGGCGCATAGTCGCCAGTACCGTGTCCAGTTCTGCTGTCTCCGGTACGTAAGGTACCGAGCGTATGCCGTTCTCTTTCAGTGTCTTGCCCAAGAGGGCCAAACGGAGAATATCCTTTACATGTATCACTCCGACGATATGGTCGAGATCACCGTCATATACCGGATATAGGGTATTTCGGGAATCACGCACGACAGCGGCGATCTGCTCCGCCGAGGCGTCCAAAGGAAGCCCGATCACCCGAACGCGTGGCACCATGATTTCCCCGGCAGTCAACTCGCCGAATTCAAAAAGCTCGCGCAGAACCTTACCAGTTTCGGCGCGTAACAGTCCGCCAGCTTCGCTTTCCTGTACCAGATATTCCAATTCCGCAGGGGAATGGAAGTGGGTTGCCGAGAATTCCCGTTGAACACCCATGAGCCGCAGGATGCCGTTGCCGACGGCATTCAACCCGATCACCAGCGGATAGAACAGTATCTGTATCCAGAGGATTGGGGGTGTGATCCACAGCGCCGTGCGTTCGGCCGACAGCAGCGCGAGAGACTTCGGAACCATTTCGCCCAGAACGATATGAAAATACGTCAGTATCGAGACGGCCATTACGCTCGCTGCCCCGTGGGTCGCAAGCCAACGCGAGGCACCATAAGATTCAAATGCCTGCGCAAACCACTGGGCAAGGACATGTTCTCCATACATGCCGAGTCCCAGGCTTGCCCCGGTTATTCCCAGCTGCGCGGTGGCGATAAACCGGTCCTGACGGCGTGGATCGTGAAGGACTCGCAGTACAAGGCGTGCCGTCACGTGTCCTTCTGCCACCAATCGCTCCATTTTTGTGCGCGGCACGCCCACTATGGCGAATTCCGCCGCCACAAACAGGCCGTTGAGGAAAATGAGGGCCAAGATGATCAGAATCGGTATGAGGCTATCCATTCGGCTTGTTCTCCTCAACCGCGATTGCGGGCGTCACAATCACCGATACAACTGCATGACGAACGACCTGTTCCACCTCAACCGAGATCCCCTCAATTGTAACACGCTTACCAACTACCGGAATATGGCCCAAAGCCTCCATGACATGGCCAGCGACCGTATCGGACTCTCCCTTCCAGCGGATACCGATCCATTGTTCGGTATCTTCGAGGAGCATGAGGCCCGGCAGACGTACTCGCCCATCAGAAAGAATCTCAGGCCTGGGCTGTCCCCCCTTGAACTCGTCGCCTACCTCCTCAAACACTTCGGACAGTACATCCTCAAGCGTCAAGAGGCCCTGGAATCCGCCATACTCATCGACCACTATCGCCTGGTGGCTTCGCCCCTCGCGCAGCAGAGCGAGCAAACGATAAGCGGTTACATTTTCCGGGACGTACAACGCCGGCCGCATGGCTTTTTCAAGAGAGGTATTTGTGCCATGTTCAAGATAGTGCAACACCAGATCCTTCGCATGAAGCATCCCTACAATATTGTCAATTGCATCACGATATACCGGCATACGCGTAAAGGGACCGGTTGCGACCTGGTTAAGCACTTCCATGACAGGTGTCTCGATATCGATAGCGGTTACATACCTTCGTGGAACCATGAGCTGGCGGCCGGAACGCGTACCCAAGAGGAGAGCTTCGTGCAGCCGCTGCTGTTCATCGGGCTCCAGCAGGCCGCCATCCCTGCTCTGTACCAGAAGCATATCGATTTCTTCCGGCGAGTGGATGTGTCGATGTCCCCCATAAGGAACACGGAGTAACTTAAGAATGGCGATGCCGCTACCGTTCAGGAGAGGGATGAACCAGGAAAAAAGCATTTGGGACCATCGCATGGGTTCGACGGTCAGAATGGCCATTCGGGCGGGGCGCTGCAGGGCAAGCGATTTCGGTACAAGTTCGCCGAAAATGACCTGGAGCACGGTGAGGCCGATCAGGACGACCACCGCCGACGTCGATTGGGCGGCAACCGCTTGCATTTTGCCCAAACGTTCAAACAGCGGAGTGAGCTCGACCGCCAAAGTAGCCTGACCATAGGCACCAAGCACCAGGCTGGAAAGGGTGATGCCAATCTGGCACACGGCGACGTAGCGGTCTAATTTGGCCGCATCCTCCAGTGTTGGCAGAAGATCTCGGGCAAGGCGGTTGCCGTCTTCAGCCAATTGGCGGACACGACTCCGGCGCACACTGACCGCGGCGAACTCCGCAGCCACATAGAGGGCATTGACGGCGATGAGGAAGATTATCACCAACCAGGTAACCAGTGTCACCACGACACCTCCTGGATGATTACGCGCTCATGGGGAGGGTCATCGCCGTCGCTATCCTCGGCGATCGTAGGTTGCGAGTTGGACTGGGTTGCTGATGAGGTGTCCATGTTGTCGTTTTACTATCAAGGGAAAATGTATCTGGTTTTTAATCTGAAAAATATAGTACCTGAGCACGGTTCAGGCGTCAAAACTTATAATGGCGGCGGAACCGTCATCGATCCAGTCAGCGGGGAAGTGCATCGTATTCCCCTATCCATAAGGTTTCTGGGTTTATGTGCCAGCCTATAACTTAATCCAGAAAAAAATTGTACAGGAGTTGTACAAAATGACCAGAAATAGAAAAAGGGGGTTAAGCCAAATTGACTTAACCCCCTTGTTTTTACTGGTGCACCAGGAGAGATTCGAACTCCCGACCTACGGATTCGTAGTCCGTTGCTCTATCCAGCTGAGCCACTGGTGCAGAAAAGAGTTGTTTATATACCCTATATGCCGTCTTTCCTCAAGAATGATTTTTTCCTGCTGTCTCTTTTTCGGCCTTGTGAAAGAGAATCTCGTTATCTGCCGGTTTCATCGCTGTTTTTGCGACAATCACCACTTCGGTGCTGTACCTGTTTTCAAGGTCCAGCAGTTCATGCCGCTTGTTGTTCAGCAGGTAATGGGCGACGTCGAGGGGAAAATGACATTCCACCTTCACAACGTTCTTGCGACTGGCCCCGGTCTGGATCCGGCGCAGATAGAAAAGCGCCAGGGTTTCAACGGACCGCACTATCCCGCGGCCCTTGCAATGCTCGCAGACCCGGTAATTGCCTGCCTCGATCGGCGCGCCGAGCTTCTGCCTTGATATCTGCATCAGGCCAAACTTCGAGATCCGGCTGATATCGACCTTGGCCTTGTCCCGTTTCATGGCGACCTTGACCTGGTTCTCCACATCCCGGATATTCTTCTTGCTGCGCATGTCGATGAAATCGACCACGATCAGGCCGCCGAGGTCACGCAGACGCAGCTGCCTCGCCAGTTCCGAAGCCGCCTCCATGTTCGCCTGAAAGATCGAGGCCTCGAAATTCTTGCCCTTGGATGTCGATCCCGAATTGACATCGATGGCGACAAGGGCCTCGGTGGGATCGATGACGATCGACCCGCCGGATGGCAGGTTCACCTTCGACTGGTAGATCGATTCTATCTGGTCTTCGACGCTGTACTGGTTGAAAATCGGCCGGGCCCCCTTGTGCAGGCGCACCCTGACCTTTCTCTGTTCAGCCGGCAGCATCTCGACGAATTCCTTGACCTGTTCCAGAGCCTCCTTGTCATCGACCAGGATCTCCTCGATCGACGGGTCAAAATGTTCACGCAGAAACCGCAGGATACTGTGCTGCTCTTCATAGACCAGCCCGACCCCTTCCAGCTCTTGCCCCTTCTTCTTGATCTCATCCCACAGACGGAGCAGGTAGGAGACATCCCTGGCGAGGATTTCTTTTGTGATATCAATACTCGCCGTCCGCACGATCCAGCCTATGCCCTCGGGGATATCGATTGAATTCATTGCCTCGCGCAACTGCGAACGCCTCTCTTCGCCCGATATTTTCCGGGAAATCCCCGACGATTCAGATCCCGGCATCAGGACGACGCAGCGCCCGGGCAGCGACAGGTAGGTTGTCATGTTGGCCCCTTTCTTGCCAACCTCCTCCTTGACCACCTGCACCAGCACCTCCTGTCCCTTTTCCAGGACATCGGTGATGCTGAGCTTTTTCCAGTTCTGGGCTGCCACCAGCTTCTTCGTTTCAGCAGACAGATCCTGCTTGAAATATTCGGGATGAATCTCGCTGAACGGCAGGAAGCCGTTCTTTTCGGTGCCGTAATCGACAAAGGCGGCCTGCAGATTCGGCTCGATGGCGACTATCCTGGCCTTGTAGATATTGTTCCTGGTCTGGGTCCGGGTGACGGTGGAGACGTGGATCGATTCGAGGCGGCCATCCTCAAGCAGCGCCAGGCGGCACTCTTCCGGTTCTTCGGCATTGATCAGGAGCTTGAACACCGGCTTGTGGGCACTTCCAGGCGTCTGCTCCACGTCGGGAATGATCTCGTCCTCATCTTCCTCGACAAAACCGTTTTCCGACTTCTCAAGCCCTTTCCCTCCCTCCTCGCCAGCGCTATCCTTTCCGCGCAGGCGACGGGAGGTCTCCCCGGGTTCGGCGTCGTCTGCTTCCTGGTCGGCCGGCTTCCTCGGCTCCACGCCGGCATCGCCATCTCCGCCTTCTTTCCGCTTCGAACGCCGCCCCCGCCTTGACCTGCGGGAACCAGCCCTCTTTTCTTCAGCCGGGGCAATCGGGACAGCATCGGCTCCCGCCGCCTCTTCCCGCACAGCTCCTTCACTCTCTTCCGCTGTCGTGTCGCCGGTTCCGGCAGTACCGGCATCGGCCCCTCCAGCGGGTTGACGCTTTTTCCTCGGCGGTCGTTTCCGTTTGGCCTTCTGGACCGCAGCCGGCTCGGCAGAAGGTTCAGGGGCGGCAAGGCCTTCTTTTTCCGGTTTGGCCTCTCTCTGTTCAGGAACACCGGCAACCGCCTGACCTGCGATCTCGGGGGAAAGTGCGGATGGCTCCGGCTGCTCAGCCGATTCACCGCCTTGTTTCCTGGACGAGCGCGGCCGTCTTGGTTTTTCGCCGATTTTCTCTCCGGCACCGGAAACCGGCTTTTCCTGGCCGGAGCCCTCTGCATCTTCCTTGCTGACAGAATCCTTCCGTCCTCTCCGCGGAGCCCGTGACGGCTTCTTTTCCTTCGCCGCCGCAGCCTCCGGCCCGGCAGCTGCCGTCGCTGATTCTTCCTGGGCGGCAACGGTGCTTTTCCACCATGCGCCGGTCGTCACCTTCACAGGTGTCTCACCTTCACTGTTTACTGTCTTGTTCTTTGCGGTCATACCGTCCTCATTCTTTTACCGGCAAAGCTCACCTTCAGGCGCCTTTCCCGGAAAATCTCTGCCGGCATCGGTGCAGACGCTGCTGAAGTGCGCTGCGCCGCACGTACCGGCCATTTCAATCCTGTCAATCAGCTATCGATGGCGATGCTGATACAGGCAGGCACCAAGTCGAATCTTCCGGGTGTGCATCACCTTCCGGGGATCGAGGTCCCGCAGGAATACGATCACCTGGCGTAGATTCGCAGACCAGGGCGCCAGCCGCTGTCTCTCGCAGTGATTCAAGC
>WBUQ01000240.1 GCA_008933635.1 Desulfobulbaceae bacterium
TTGTGCTTGACGCAGGGGCGGGTGATGCCGACGATGTCCACCTCCTGGAAGGCATCGTTGCCGATCAGCGAGCGCGGCACCTGTCCGGTCAGCACCACCAGCGGGATCGAATCGGCATAGGCGGTGGCGATGCCGGTCACGCCGTTGGTCGCGCCCGGGCCGGAGGTCAAGAGGGCGACGCCGACCTCGCCGGTCACCCGGCTGAAGGCGTCGGCGGCGTGCACCGCGCCCTGCTCGTGCCGGACGAGGACATGGTTGATTTCGGAATCCATCAGGGCGTCATAGAGATCGATGACGGCTCCGCCGGGATAGCCGAAGATTGTCTTGACGCCCTCTTCCAGAAGGCATTTGACGATTGCCTGGGAGCCGGTCATTTTTACCATCGAGAGTTCCTCATGGGTGGATGGGGAAGCCAGGCATTGTGGGAAGGCCTGGAAATCAGACGAATCATTCATAAAATGAAAAATATATATGTGAAAAAATGATATGTCAACACGGGCCAAAAAATTGCTGTCATTCCGGATATCATGCTCCGTTTACGGGAAATTTTCAATAGCTGTTTCCGGTTCGCCCCCTTTTGCCGACGGCCTTTCGCAAATGCCAAAGATATCCACCTCCTCTTTCCAGAATCCCGGGCAAATTACGTCCAATTCGTTGGCTCCGTCGAATCATTTTTTCCGGGTGCCTCTCCCGCGCAGGCGAAAGTCCCTGCTCTGGATGCGCGCCTGCGCGGGCATGACGGAGGGTGTGAGCAAGGGTGCGGGATCGCCGGCCGTTGTCGTCCTCTCCACTTGATCTGAAGATCATCCGGATACCGGTGGAAATCGTTCTTGACATCATCGGCCGATCACGTATACTCTCTGATTCTGTTCGATCTATAAAACACTTCCTGAATTTCAATCAACCGGAACGCGAACAATGAGCCTCCTCCTCGCTCTACCTGCTAATCTATATGGTGCCGCCGCGGCAGGGACGGAGGAATTGTAGTACGCAATAATATAAGACAATGACTCGAGAGGCCGCGGTTGCAGAAACCGCGGCCTTTTTTTTTGGAATTATCCCAAGGAGAACGCAATGAAGCCGGAAGCCGTGAAGAAGTATCGCCCCTTTCCCCGCATCGACCTGGCGGACCGCACCTGGCCGGGCAAGAGCATCACCAAGGCGCCGGTTTGGTGCAGCGTCGACCTGCGCGACGGCAACCAGGCCCTCGTCGAGCCGATGAGCCTTGCAAAAAAGCTCGAGATGTTCAGACTGCTGGTCGAAATCGGTTTCAGGGAGATCGAGGTCGGCTTCCCCTCCGCCTCCCAGGTCGAATACGACTTCACCCGCACCCTGATCGACGGAGGGCTGATCCCGGACGGGGTGCTGATCCAGGTGCTGACCCAGGCCCGCGCCCATCTGATCGAGAAGACCTTCGAGTCGCTTAAAGGTGCGAAAGAGGCCGTCGTTCACCTCTACAATTCGACCTCGACTCTGCAGCGCAGGGCGGTGTTCAAGATGAACCGCAAGGAGATCATCGCCCTGGCGGTGGAGGGGGCCAGG
>WBUQ01000160.1 GCA_008933635.1 Desulfobulbaceae bacterium
ACATAGGGCAGGACGATGAAGCCCTCGGCGGCCAGCGTCTCGGTCGCCTGCAGGGTCCCGATGGCGTCGGGCATCAGGTAGTGCATGTCGGTGATGACTTCGACCTTGATGACAGCGCCGCAGCCGGCGGCCCGGGCGATCCGGGCGATACGGACCGCTTCCTGTGCGGTCCGCGCCCCGGAGGTGTTCGGCAGCAGCGTCACCGACGACGGGATATGGTCAAGGATATTCTCCGATCGGCCGCTGGCGTCGATCCGCCTCAGGGCGACGGTGATCATCTGGCTGCCGCTGGCAGCCAGCATCGGCGAAATCAGGGAGTTGGCGGCGAATTTGCCGGTGCCGGTGAAGAGGCGGCTGGTGAAGGTCCGGCCGCCGAGCTGCAGGCTGTCGTTGTCCATGATCAGCCTCCGCCGACAAAACGCAGCAGTTCGAGCCGGTCGCCATCCTTGAGCTGGACCTGCGACCAGCGTTCCTGTCGGATGACTTCCCCGTTCAGCTCGACAATCAGGGCCTCCGGCGGCAGGCCCCGGTCCGCCACCAGACTGGCGATGCTGCCTGGCCGGCAGCGTTCGTCTGCGCCATTCACCAGTATCTCCATGCCGTTTTCTCCAATAAAAAAGCCGTCAGCCCGGCAACGGGCAAACGGCTTGAAAAAACGGAAAGTGGAGACCCCAACCCTTTCTCTGGCCGCTTCCCTTCGCCGGTATTATCCGGATCAGGTTCATAGGGTTGGATCGAATCCTCTCAGCACAAGGCACCCCCAGCGATATCTGCAGGTGTACCGGAGACGACCGGCTTTGTCAAGAAGATCCGGGGCGGACGGCCGGTGGCCGGGGTGCCCGGGTCGGAGGAGGTGTTCCGGTCCGTGTCGCGGTATCCCCGTCCCGCGGCAGGTCCATGGCGATGCCATGACCAATGGCGGTGCCGCCGGCATCGCTGGTCTCTCGCCGGAGACATTGTCCGTAGAGGACAATAATGGAGTATTCTTGCAGGGACTGTAAGTGGTCGGATAACGAGAGCAAAACAGAGTGGAAGGATTTGAATTTGACGAGCAGCGAATTTTTCCGCTACACTTCACGGGAGATGCGGAGTTGAAGAGAAATAATAAAATCCTTTATTCCGGCATGTTGCATGATTGAGGAGGTCGTCTGGGCGCAGTTTTTCGCAGGGATGAAGGGCGGGAAAGGTGATCGTCTTCTCAGTGGCTGGTGCAGGAGAGCCTGCGATCACGGATGTCGGCAGCCGGAGGGTGCCATATGAAGGTTCATGTTCTGCAGCATGTCGTGTTCGAGGGGCTTGGCAGCATTGAGGAATGGCTGATCGGGCGGCAGGCCGAGGTCTCCTGGACCCGTTTCTTCGCCGACGAGCCGACGCCGCCGGAGCTGGCGATCGATCTGCTGATCGTTCTGGGCGGCCCGATGGGGGTGCACGACGAGGAACGCTTTCCCTGGCTGGCTGGGGAAAAGGTCTTTGTCCGGCGATGCATCGAGAGGGGCATTGCGGTGCTGGGGATCTGTCTCGGCGCGCAGATCATCGCCGGCGTCCTGGGCGGCCGGGTGTATGCCAACCCCGTCAGGGAGATCGGCTGGTTCCCGGTCGAATTCCTTGCCGGCGCCGCAGACTGCCGGTACCTCAGCGGATTTCCTGAACAGGCCGAGGTCTTTCACTGGCATGGCGATACCTTCGACCTGCCGCCGGGCGCTGTCCATCTCGCCAGGAGCGCCGCCTGCCGGAACCAGGCGTTTCTTGTCCGGGAGAGGGTGATCGGCCTGCAGTTTCATCTGGAAACCACCAGCGCGAGTGCGCGGCAGCTGATCGCGATGTGCGGTGACGAAATCGTGCCCGGCCCGTTTATCCAGCCGGCGTCGGCGATGGTTTCGCAGGACCGGCGTTTTACCGCGATCAACGCCCTGATGCACCGTCTGCTGGACAATCTCTTCCCTCCCGGCTGAACGCGAAAGGGCAGCGGCAGCCGTCCCGCTTCTCCCACCGTCCTGCGGCCAGCATCCGGATGCCGTCACCCTGACCGCCGGCTGCGCCAGGTTCCGCTGCAACCGGCTGAAACTGGGGGATATCGGCGGCATCCCGCGGGCGGCGTCGTTTCATGGTCTGGTTAGCAGGGCCGTCTTGTGCCAGAGAATCTCCGGCCCGCTGCCGATCTTCAGGCCAGCGGCCTCGGCTGCCGCCATGCTCTGGCTGAAGGCCCTGGCCGAGACGTGAAGCGGCGGTTCGACGACCAGCAGCTGGCCATCCGGGTGCAGCAGAGAGAGCAGTTCGGCGTACAGCGCCTGCTGGTCGGGTATTTCGTGGATCACGTAAAAGGCCAGGATGAAGTCCGCCGATCCGTTCCAGCCGATCCGGCCTTCCTCGCAGCGGTGCAGGGTCACCCTCCCTTCCATCGTCGTCCCGCTGATCTTTGTGCGCAGCCGGTCGAGCATCCCCTGTTGCAGATCACAGGCGATGACCCTGCCGGCGGGACCCACCATCCTGGCCATGTCGACGGTGAAGAAACCGGGCCCGCAGCCGAGGTCGAGGGCGGTCATTCCTTCCCGGAGATAAGGGCGGAGGATCCTGCCGGGGTCCTGCAGCCAGCGCCGCAGCCGATTGTCCAGGGCTCCGGCCAGGGCGGCCGGACAGACATGGTGGGTATTCATCACTCTCCCTTCGCTTGTCGCTGATCGGTCATCGCCTGCCGCAACGCGATCAGATTTCGATACTGCCCTCGAGATACTGCACGGCGGCACCGGCGACATGGACCCTGCAGTCGTCGAGCCGGCAGGCGAGGATGCCGGAACGGCGGGATGCCTGCAGGGCCACGAGGGAGGTCTTGTGCAGGCGTCGGCCCCAGAACGGTGCCAGGCCGGCATGGATCGAGCCGGTCACCGGGTCTTCCACGCCGCCGTTGGCCGGCCAGAAATAGCGGGAGACGAAATCGCAGGTTTTGCCCGGTGCCGTCACGGCCACGTCGAGGGGGCCGAGTTCGATCAGGCGTTGGGGATCAGGGACGATGGCCCTGACCTGATCCTCGTCGGCATAGACCGCCACGTATGCCTGGACGTTTTTCAGGACCTCTTTTGGCCTGATCGACAGACCGGCAAGCAGGGCCTCCGGGATGTCCGGGACCGGGCCCGGTTCCCGCTCCGGAAAACTCATCTCGATCATGCCGTCTTCGCGCAGCAAGACCGGCAGCTCGCCGACGGCAGCGGCACGGAAGGTGACCGGCGACGCCGTCAGCAGGTTCCGGAACAGGACAAAGGCGCTGGCGAGCGTCGCATGGCCGCAGAAATCGATCTCCTTGAGCGGCGAAAACCAGCGGATATGGTATCCTCCGCCCGCCTCCCGGATGAAAAATGCCGTTTCCGAAAGGTTGTTCTCGGCGGCGATGGCCTGCATCGTCTCCACCGGCAACCATTGATCCAGCGGCACGACCGCCGCCGGGTTGCCCTTGAAGCGTTCGCTGGTGAAGGCGTCGATGAGATAGATGGGCAGTTTCATGGGAACTCCTGGGCAGGGGGTGGGCTTGACGCGGGCCTGGTCGGGATCGATAGCGCCGGGGGATATGGTTCTGGCATTTCTGCCATAGTGAGATACTATGTATCGGCCTGCGCCAAGTCAAATGAAAAGCGAGAACGGTGCCCGCCCGGGAGCGGCACCCGGAAACGGCAAAGGAAAACGCCATCTGACGCATTCAAAGGAGAGAGCAATGAGATACAGCAATGACAAGGCGGAACGATCCATTTCTGCAGGTCCCTGGAGCGGTCGCGATTTTTTCCGGTGCGGCCTGCTTGGCGGCATGCTGCTGCTGTGGACCTTCGTCTGTCCGGCCTGGAGCCGGGCGGAGCCGGCCATCGCCTATGCACCGGACAGCACGCCGATCGCCTACGAGGTCCGCGGAACCGGCGAGCCGACCCTGATGCTGGTGCACGGCTGGAGCTGCGACAGCCGCTACTGGCGCAGGCAGGTGGCCGTGCTGGCGGAGAGGCACCGGGTCGTCACCCTCGACCTGGCCGGGCACGGCCATTCGGGACTGAATCGGGACCGCTACACCATGCGGAGTTTCGGGACGGATGTGAAGGCCGTGGCTGATGCCGTCGGCATCCGTCAGCTGATCCTGGTCGGGCATTCGATGAGCGGACTGGTGATTGCCGAGGCGGCGCGGCTGATGCCGGAGCGGGTGCTTGGCCTGATCGGCGTCGACACCCTGGAAAACGTCGAGTATCGGTTGACCCGGGAGGAACTGGCGCAGATGACCGCGCCGCTGTACCGGGATTTCCGGACGGGCTGCCGGCAGTTCGTCGCCGGCATGCTGCTGCCGCTGACCGACCCGCCGCTGCGGGAGTGGATCATGGCCGATATGGCCGCCGCCCCGCCGCGGGTGGCGATGAGCGCGATGGAGGAGATGATGGCGCTCTATATCAGCGGCGAAGCGGCCAGGATCTTCGATGCGATCGAGGTGCCGGTGGTCCTCGTCAACGCCGATCTCTGGCCGCTCGATGAGGCCGCCAACCGCCGGCACATGCGGTCGTTCGAGGCAATCATCGTCAAGGGGGCAGACCATTTCCTGATGCTCGGCCGGCCGGCGGATTTCAACCAGGCGCTGGCGAAGGCGGTCGCTATCGTCAGGGAAAAATCGGCGAAATAGCAGCCCGCCGGGCCGTCCTGCCGATCCGGCGGCAAGACGGCCCGGCCTAGGACCGATCTAGTCGGATTCCGGCATGTGCCAGCGTTGCATATGATTGGCGTGCGTTTTCAGATAGGAGCCGGGTTTGAAAAAGGTGTCGTAGAAGTCCAGATCGAGGTGATGCGCCTGGAGGTACATGATCAGGAACATCGCCGGCACCGTTGCCGGGAATTTGCCGAAGGTGTCGAACAGGTACTGGGCCTGGAGGGCGACGCATTGCCGGAACCGTTCATCGTGCACCGTTGCGGCGGAGCGCACCTTGCGGCTGTCCTTCCAGGGACCGGGGGTGTCGGGGTGAAAAGGCCCTCCCGGGCCGAACTTGCGCTCGCACAGCGCTTCGACGGCAGCCCGCATGTCCGGGTGATGCGGCGGGCAGAATACCTCCATCACACCCTCGAGCCCGGTCGGGTTGGGGTATGGCCACCGGTCGTCGCTGTCGAATCTGAAACCCAGTCCGGGCACCGCCGGGTCGCCGCTGCAGCCCAACATGGCAAAGGGATCGACGCCGTTGAACATCCAGCCGCCCAGCCCCATGGCCTGCAGCATCAGCGCCCCGGCGTAGCAGCTGGTCGCCAGCTCGACGGTGAGTTCCGACAGCGACCACTGCTCGACGAAGGTGATCGGCCAGACATTGTCGATGTCGACGATGTCGGCGAAACGGCTGAGGCCCGGAATGCTCCGTCGGTTGACGTCGTCGTAGAGCACCAGGCCGTTCTGCAGCATGTAGCAGATGGCGAGCAGGACGTGCTGGGAGAGATCCCCGACCGGGATCACCAGCAGGGTGGAGGGCTTGTTGAATACCCAGGTATTGTGGGCCTCGGTAAACGGCACCTCGGAGGGGATCTTCAGTCTTCCTTCCTGGATCCTGCGTACGTGCTGGCGGGTGCTGGCGACAAAGGCCTCCGGGTCGAGCGCGCCGTCCTCCGTCCGTTCGGCGAAGGCGGCGGCATCCCGCATGTCGACCAGATAGACGCCGTCATCGTCGGTAAAAAAGGTCTGGCTGGTATGGAAGCCGGCGGCCGACGGAAAGACCCGGCCGCCCGCCGCGCCGGCGTAGTTGGAGAGGTGGGGTGCGTAGCGTTTGGCCCGGAAAATCATGTGGTGCCATGAGGTGTTGCCGGCACAGGCCGACAGCACGAGCATCTTTTCGAATTCGCTGAGCGGCAGCGCCTCCCTGGCGGAGGTGTAGGCGAATACGCCGTCGGGGATCTCGGCCCCGGCAAAGAAGCGCCGCGAGCGCCGCCCCAGCAGGGCATCGATCAGCGGGAAGGAGAGCATGTCAGAAAAACCGGGCGGTGTCGAGTTCTTCATGAAAACCTCCTGTGGATCTGGGTGGGCAGCGGAGTGCTGCGGGCTGGCACGGAACGCCTTGATCAGACGGTCCTGCGGCGGGAAAAGTATCCTCCTTGCAAAGAATGGTGTTTGAAACGGGAATATGCCCGGCCGGGACTCCGCCCGAACCGGGTGCCATGGGTTATGTTATGTGATGCGGGAGGCGGCTGTCAAACAGGAATGCGACAGATGTTCCGATCCGGCGGGCAGGCCGCGGATCAGGCCCGCCGCGGGGCTCCCATGCCGTCCCGTAGCGCCTGGACTTCCGGGTCGGCGAGGTAGTCGTCGTAGGGCATCATCTTGTCGACCACGCCTCCGGGCAGGATCTCGACGATCCGGTTGGCGACGGTCTGCACCAGGGTGTGGTCGTGGGACGAAAAGAGGATGATCTCGCTGAAGTTCTGCATCCCCTGGTTGAGGGCGGTGATCGATTCGAGGTCGAGGTGGTTGGTCGGCTCATCTAAGATCAGGGCGTTGGCGTCGCTCAGCATCATTCTCGCCAGCATGCAGCGCACCCGCTCGCCGCCGGACAGCACCGAGGTCTTCTTCAGCGCCTCGTCGCCTGAAAACAGCATCTTGCCGAGGAAGCCGCGGGCGAAGCTCTCGCCCTCGGTTACCGGCGTGTACTGGCGCAGCCAGTCGACCAGGGTCATCTCGTTGTTGAAGAAGGCGCTGTTCTCCTTGGGGAAATAGGCGGTGGAGAGCGTCTGGCCCCAGCGGAAGGTGCCGGCGTCAGGCTCTTCCTCGCCGGCCAGGATCTGAAACAGGGCGGTGATCGCCGGGGCGCCCGTGCCGACGAAGGCGATCTTCTCGCCGCGGTTGACGGTCAGCGTGAAGTTCTTCAGCAGTTCCACGCCTTCGCTGCTCTTGCTGATCCCGTCGACCTCGAGGATCACGTCGCCCACCGGGCGGCCGGGCTTGAACAGGATGAAGGGGTACTTGCGCGAGGAGGCCGGCAGGTCGTCGAGCTCGAGCTTGTCGAGCAGCTTCTTGCGGGCGGTGGCCTGGCGGGCCTTGGAGGCGTTGGAGGAGAAGCGCTGGATGAACTCCTTGAGGTCTTTGGCCTTGGCCTCGGCCTTTTTATTGGCGTCCTGCCGCTGCTGCAGGGCCAGCTGGCTGGCCTGGTACCAGAAGTCGTAGTTGCCGACGTAGATCTGGATCCGCCCGTAATCGATGTCGGCCATGTGGGTGCAGACCTGGTTGAGGAAGTGGCGGTCATGGGAGACGATGATGACCGTGTTGGCGAAGCGTTCGAGAAATCCTTCGAGCCAGGTGATCGAGCGGACGTCGAGGTTGTTGGTCGGCTCGTCGAGGAGCAGGATGTCGGGGTTGCCGAACAGGGCCTGGGCCAGCAGCACCCGCACCTTGTCGCCGCCGTCGAGTTCCTTCATCTTCCTGCCCCGCAGCTCTTCGGGGATGCCGAGACCGCTGAGCAGCACCGCCGCCTCGGACTCGGCCTCGTAGCCGTTGAGTTCGGCGAATTCGGCCTCCAGTTCGCCGCTTCGGATGCCGTCGGCCTCGGTGAACTCGCTCTTGGCGTAGAGGGCCTCGCGCTCGGCCATCAGCTCGCAGAGGCGGGAGTGGCCCATCAGCACCGTGCGGGCGACGGTCTCCTCGTCAAAGGCGAAC
>WBUQ01000012.1 GCA_008933635.1 Desulfobulbaceae bacterium
CTCCAGGACTTCGCAGTCGAGACTGCCCTGGCTGAGGAGGATGTTCACCCGTTCCCCCCGGCTCACCTCGCTGAAGCGGGTGACGACCGTCCATTCCTCCGGCTGGCGAGCCTCTTTCCTGACGATGGCATACCCGCGGGCAAGGGTTGCCAGGGGACTGACCGAGTTGAGCAGGGCGGCCAGTGCCCCGAGCCGGGCTTCCCTGTGGCTGAGGATCCGCTGGATCTGCTGGACAAGCAGGGCTGACAGGTGTTCGAGGCGGAGACTGCCATATCGCAGGCGATGCAGCGGGGTCTGGAGCGAAAGCCGGGCCTGCAGCTCGGCCAGCCGCTGTTCCCTGCCGTGCAGCAACAGCTGGCAGGCCCTGCTGAAACGGTGAACGGACAGGTCCAGGCGCAAGGCCAGCCTCTGCAGGGTTTCCCTGTATCTCCCCAGAATTCTGTTCGAATTGTCGAGGCGGCGCTGTTCGTCGGCAAGAAGCTGCGCCACCGAGGCGGCAAGTTTTTTTTCAAGCCTGGCGACCTTCTCTGTCAGCAGGCCGGTGTCGGGGATGATGTGTTCGGCGGCACCGGTCGGTGTCGGGGCCCGCAAATCGGCACAGAAGTCGGCGATGGTGAAGTCGATCTCGTGGCCGATGCCGGTGACCACCGGGACCTCTGACCCGGCTATGGCCCGGGCGACGACCTCTTCGTTGAAGGCCCAGAGGTCTTCGATGGAGCCGCCGCCCCGACAGAGGACGATGATGTCGGTGGCGGCGATCGTGCCGGCGCGGTCGATGGCGCGGGCGATCTCTTCGCCGGCCCCGGCCCCCTGGACCCTGACCGGCAGCAGCCTGATGGTGGCCGGGGACCGGCGGCGACGCCAGACGGTGAGGAAATCATGGATGGCGGCACCGGTCGGGGAGGAGATGACGATGATGTTCCGCGGAAAGGCAGGCACGGGTTTCTTGTTCGCTGCATCGAAAAGACCTTCGGCGGCGAGCCGCCTTTTCAGCTCCTCGTAGGCGATCTGCAGCGAACCGGTACCGATGTGTTCGACGATATCGACGATGAGCTGGTATTCGCCCCGCTGCTCATAGACCGAGATCCGGCCGTGGCATATCACCTGCTGGCCATCACCGAGCTGACAGCCGAGATATCGTACCTGCTGCCTGAACAGCACGGCCCGGATCTGGGCGGAACTGTCCTTCAGGATGAAGTACCGGTGACCGGAGGAGGGGATGCGGAGGTTGGAAATCTCACCCCGGATATGGACAAATCGGTAGCTGCCTTCGAGCACCGTCTTGATCGATACGGTCAGCTGGCTGACGGTCAGCACTTCATCGGGGTGAGGAATCGGCATGGAGGACGCGGAAAGGAGTCAGGGTACAAGAATCGGGATTGCGGATGGACAGTACTGCCCGTATATATTATACTCCGTGGCTCAAATTGAAAGTTCTGCCGCAGGGCGCATTGAAAATAATGAAGGAGAATGAAAATGGCCGATGAGAGCGTCTTCGAAAAACGACATGTGGAGCCCAACGCCATGGGCGATGTGGAAGGCCTGCTGGAGCATTTCAACCTTCCACCGGCTGTGATCAAATATGTGCGGAAGAACAAGAGAACCCTGCAGATTGTCCTGGCGTCGGTCCTGATCCTTGCCGTTTCCCTCGCCCTGTATGATTCCTATCGTGAAAAACGGCTGGAAAAGGCTTCCTCCGCCCTCTCCCAGGCGTTGTCGAAGGCCGGGGACGATAAGGAGAAGGCCCTGCAGGGTGTGATGGCGGAATTCCCGGGGACGGTATCCGCGCGCTGGGCGAACGTCGAACTGGCCCATCTCGAGATGGGGAAAGCGCAGTTCAAGGAGGCTGCCGATCGATATGCGGCAATCCGCGATGACCTGAAGGAATCCGACCCGCTCTATGCCCTGACTGTTTTCGGCTTTGCCCAGGCCCTCGAGGCCAGGCTCGAGTATGACGCCGCATCGGCCGCCTACCAGCAGTTGAAAGATATCAAGGGATATCAAATTATTGGCTATATCGGCATGGCCAGGATCCAGGAGGCTCAGGGGAAAAGCGACAAAGCCCTGGAGATCCTGAACGAAGCTCTCTCCGCCTTGTCGGACAAGCCTCAGGAAGATCCTGACAAACGCGCCATCGAAGACAGGATCGCCAGATTGAAGGTCAAGCTGTGAGGCTGGTCCAGACTGCCGCAGAGGTCGTAAGGGAAACCGGGGCATGGCGGAAGGACGGCGAACGGATCGTCCTGGTGCCGACCATGGGCTGGTTCCACGAGGGGCATCTGGCGCTGATGCGCCTGGCAAAATCGCTCGGTTCCAGGACCATTGTCAGCCTGTTTGTCAATCCGATCCAATTCGGGCCCCGGGAGGATCTTGCGGCCTATCCGCGGGATCTCGACCGTGATCGCCGCATGGCCGAGGACGAGGGCGTCGACATCCTCTTCGCCCCTGCTGTCGAAGAGATGTTCGAGCCGCAGTTCCAGACCAGGGTGTCTCTTGGCGCCATCTCGCAGGGCTTGTGCGGTGCCGACCGGCCAGGGCATTTTGACGGCGTGGCGACCATTGTGACCAAGCTGTTTCACCTCACTTCGCCTGACGTGGCCGTTTTCGGCGAAAAGGATCTGCAGCAGCTGGCGCTCATCCGCAGGATGGTCAGGGACCTGAATTTCAACATCGAGATCGTCGGCCATCCGATCATCCGTGAACCGGACGGCCTCGCCATGAGTTCGCGAAACAGCTACCTGAACGAGGCGGAACGCAGAACGGCGCTGTGTCTGTCGCAGGCGATCGGCAGGGCCCGTGAGACTGTAAGGCAGTCCGGGAATGCCGTGCCGGTCGAGAGCCTGATCGCCGATGCCGTTGACTTCATCGCAGCCCATGCCGGTTGCCAGGTCGATTACGTCAGTATCGTCGACAGGTGGTCCCTTGCCCCCAGCACGGCAATCGATCGGGACAGCGTGATGGCGCTGGCGGTGAAGATCAACGGCCGTGTCCGCCTGATAGACAACGGCCTGCTGCTGCCGGAAGCCGGCCGATGAAGCCGTTATCAGCTGCCGGGCGTTGGTGAAACGTTATCCCACGATTATATGGAGAGAGAAATATGCCAGGGTTTGAAGTCTTCGGAGAAGAGGAAAAGCGCCAGATCCAGGATGTGCTCGATACCGGGGTGCTGTTCCGTTACGAGTTCGCCGATCAGCGTAATGGTGTCTACAAAGTCAGGGAATTCGAAGAAAAATTTGCTCAGTACTGCGGTGCCGGTTACGCACAGGCGGTAACCTCCGGCACTTCGGCCCTGAAGGTCGGCCTCGCCGCCCTCGGCGTCGGCCCCGGAGACGAGGTCATCACTCAGGGGTTCACCTTCGTCGCCACCTGGGAGGCGATCCTCGAGGTTGGCGCGATCCCGGTCTTCACCGAGGTTGATGTGACGATGAACATGGATCCGGAAGACCTGCGGCGGAAGATTTCGCCGAAGACCCGCTGCATCATCCCGGTGCATATGCTGGGCGCCCAGGCAAGGATAGCCGATATCGTCAGGATCGCCGACAGTCATGCGATTCCGGTCCTGGAAGACACAGCCCAGGCGGCAGGTGGCAGAATCGGCGGCAGGCACCTGGGGACCTTCGGCAGATGCGGCACCTTCTCCTTTGATGCAGTTAAGACCCTGACCACCGGTGAGGGCGGGATGATCATCACTGCCGACGAGACCCTGTGGCGGGCCATGTCGGAATACCACGATCACGGTCATGACCATGCGGTCAATCCCGGCGGCAGGGGCGGGGAGGGACGGAGTTTCATCGGCTCCAATTACCGGATGATGGAGATTCAGGGAGCGATCGGACTGGCGCAGCTGGCCAAACTTGACATGATGCTCTCCGAGATGCGGAAGAACAAGGCGCGTCTGCAGGAGGCGGCATCCGTTATCCCGGGCATCGGTTTCCGTGAGCTGGTAGATGCAGCTGGCGATACCGCCACCCATTTCAGTTTTTTCCTGCAGGACCGGGAGCATTGCCGCCGGGTCAACGGGGTCCTCAGGGAGAACGGCTGCGGGGCGATCAATTTTGCCGAGAACACCTGGCACTATTATCCGAAATGGGAGCACCTGCTGAACGGCAGGACGCTTGCAGCCGGCGGCTGGCCGTTTGCCGAACCGGGCGGCAGGAAGCGGGTGGTCTACGATCCTGCCGCACTGCCGGCCTCTGCAGAGCTGATGGACCGGAATCTGGTCTATCCCGTCTCGGTCAGGATGCCGGAAGAGAGGATGGCGGCCATGTGCGAGGCGCTGAAGAAAGCCGCCGCTGTCTGACGGGCGAGCTCCCCGTGCCGGTTTGCCCGGATGCGGGGAACTCCGGTCGCCACCTCACTGGATGTAGCGGTTCCGCAGCTCGCCCCACTGCTGAGTCTTCATGTACTTGAGCAGAGCCTTGTTGATCGGTTTACGGAGCTCGCTTCTGTTCTGCAGGGCAATGCTGACAAAATATTCATCAAAGATTTCCGGCAGGACCTGCACTTGCCCCGGAAAGTCCCGTTTTGTCATATACTTCAGTATCTGTTCGTTGAGAACCAGCGCATCTATCCCTTTGCCGGCAACCCTCTCGAGTCCTTCCCGCGCATCTTTGACAGGGATCACGGTTATTCCCTGCCTGGCCAGATAGCTGAAACCTTCCGATCCGGGCACTGAACCGACGCGCACCGAGTACAGATCGTCAAAACCGCGGACCTTGCCCCTGAGTTCTCTCATGGTCAGGGATGTCGTGATGTTTGCTGTAAAGCTGGCGATGAGAATGATCGAAAAAATCATCCAGATCAGCGCCACAATCCGCCCGCCCGTTGTCCTGGGGGCCTTGTCTCCATAGCCGACAGTGGTCATCGTCACCATTGCCCACCAGATGCCGTGGCCTATCCCCCCGACAGGTCCGTCGCCGAACATCTCGCTGTTCCTGCGTCGTTCAAATATCCATACGACAGAGCCGGTTATCAAGGAAAGCAGGAGCAGCAGGCAAATTGCCTTCAGGATAGATAGGGAAAAAATGCTCCTGAAAATGTGAAACCATTTGAATTCATACCCCTCTGCAGCCACTGCAATGGCCAGGCCCGATTTCAGATAGGACTGACTGAAATCCATTGTCGATTCAAGTCGTTCATCGACCGCCAGCGAAGGGATGACGTCTATCTCGCGTTTTTCCAAGGCACCCAGCAATTCTGACAGCGCAGCGAATTCATGAAACTCGTATGCAGCGCCCAGACGTTCAGCCACAGCCTGCCAGAGTTCGACGGCAAATCCCTCCCACTGGCCATCGGAGGTTTTCATGCATAGCGGTGGAGCGGCAATCAGCCCCACCCGCAGAACGGCTGGAGTGCCATCCTGATTTTGGGAAAATGACGGGGCAGGGAAAGACAGACACATCCAGAGGCCGATCATGCAATAAGCGATACATCGGACAGTCGGGTGGTTGCGGAGCATGGTGTTCATCCTGTTGGCGGTTGTCGATAAATGCGTCACAGTGAGATTATACCTGCCGGGAGAGGTATTGCAACGAGCCCCTCAGAGGAGTCAGGGAGCAGGAGGGGGGAGTTGCTGGAGGGATGTGCCGAGATACTCGGGAAAAGCGCTTCCGGTAACAAAAGACGTCTTCAGCGTCAACAGGGGCAGTGTCAGGTGCAGGGTTTCCAGTTTACCCCGGTCCTTTTCCGTGGTGATCAGTGAGCCGGCCCCTGCCAGGCGGGCACGCTGGCAGATGGCGTCGATCTCCTGCTGGTTGTAGCGGTGGTGGTCGCGAAAGGCCTGCTGGCCAAGGACGGGAATGTCAAGCGATGCGAGTGTCGTAAAGAACCGGTCGGGATGGGCAATGGCGCAGAACGCGTAAACCGGCCCGATCTGTCCGGCAGGTGTAGGGCCATCCTGCAGTGGCTCGGGGGCGATCGCCTCCAGGGAAGAATAGAAGACCTCTCTGCCGGCGAATCGTTTCTGCAGCAGGTCGGCAAATCGTTCCGCCCGCTGCCTGTTGAAGTCGGTGATGCCGGTGAGCAGGAAGGCACTGCACCGGTTCAGGGCAGATACCGGTTCCCGCAGTTCGCCGCCCGGGAAAACACGGCTGTTGCCGGCGAGGGTGGTGGCATTGAACAGGACAAGATCGATATCCCGGGCGATGGAAAGATGCTGAAAACCGTCATCGAGGATGAGAATCGTGCTGCCGAGCCGTTCGATGGCGTGCCGGCAGGGGTGAAGCCTGATCTTGCCGGTAAGCACCGGGATGTGCCTGAGGTTGCAGGCCAGCATGTACGGTTCGTCGCCGGCCTGGTGGGCATTCAGGTAGATCTGGTCGCCGTCGGATACCACATTGACGGCGGCGGTGGCCGAACCGCCGTAGCCGCGGCTGATGACAGCTGGCCGGTGGCCGAGTGAACGGAGGTATTGGGCAATGTAGGCGACGGTCGGGGTTTTGCCGGTTCCGCCCATGGTCAGATTGCCGACCGAGATGACCGGGACGGGCAGGCGGTGCACGGTCAATACGCGTGACCGGTAGAGCTGCTGCCGTATGGTCATCAGCAGGCTGTAGATCGGGCTGAGTGGTCTTCCGAAGGCAAAAAGGAGGCTGAGAGGAGGTGACATCAGAGGTGAGAATGATTGTTCATAATTGACGAAATACGAGATTTTTCACTTCCAATTTTGCTCAATGGCGCGTAAAAGACAACTATCATTTTTTAGTGGTTTCAGCCCGCTTTTTTGCTGTTTCACTTCGAAATATGCAGAGTTAAGCGGCATCAATCTAATCATTCCGATGGAGGAAAAATGAAGCTGATGAAGACCAGAAAGTTTGTTGCAGCAGCTGCACTCATGCTGGCCATCTCTGCCCCGGTCGCCGGCATGGCAGGCGATACCATCAAGTTCGGCGTGGCCGGAGCGCACAGCGGCGACCTGGCTTCCTACGGCCTGCCGTCCGTCAATGCGGCCAAGCTGGTCATCGATCAGGTGAACGCCAAGGGCGGCATCAACGGCAAGAAGATCGAAATGCTGGTGGAAGACGATGTCTGCAAGCCTGAAGTTGCGACGAACACGGCAACGAAGCTGGTTTCCCAGGGTGCGGAGGTTGTCCTTGGCCATATCTGCTCGGGGGCGACAAAATCAGCACTGCCGATCTACAAGAACGCCAATGTCCTCGTCATGTCTCCTTCGGCCACCAACCCCGAACTGACCTACAGCGGCGAGTATCCGAATTTCTTCCGGACCATCGCCCCGGACGATGTACAGGCCAAGGTCGATGTTGAATTCGCCCTCAACAAGCTCGGCTACACCAAGATTGCCGTCATCCATGACAAGGGCGATTACGGCAAGGGCTTCGCCGAATTCGCCAAATCATTCCTCGACAAATCCGGCAAGGCGGAGGTCGTTCTCTTCGAAGGCGTGACTCCGGGTGCCGTAGACTACTCCGCCATTGTCCAGAAGATCAAGAAATCGGGTGCACAGGCCGTCATGTTCGGTGGATATCATCCCGAAGCCTCGAAGATCATCGGCATGATGAAGAAAAAACGGCTCGATGCCGCGTTCATTTCCGATGACGGCGTGAAAGACGACACCTTCATCAAGGTTGCCGGTGCCGATGCCGAGGGTGCCTATGCCTCCGGACCGAAAGACACCACCAAGAACCCGCTTTCGATCAAGGCAAAGGAAGAGCACAAAGCCGCATTCGGTGCTGACCCCGGTGCATTCTTCGAGAACGCCTATGCCGCAACCCTGGCCATGGTCAATGCCATCGAAAAGGCCGGTTCGACGGATCTCGAGGCGTTGAAGAAGGCCCTGCAGACCGAAAAGGTCGATACTCCGCTGGGCAACATCTATTTTGACAAGAATGGCGATGCCATTGGCGTCGGTTTCTCAGTCTACCAGGTTCAGAACGGCAAGTTTGTTGAGTTGAACTAGTACATTCCCCGGTATTTCCATACCTGAAGCGGGCAAGACAGATACTGGCTCCGCCTGCTTCAGGTTCTTTTTTTCTCTAAGACCAGCATGGACTATTTTATTGAGCTCTTCTGCAGCGGCTTGACCCGCGGTGCGATCTATGCCCTGATTGCCCTGGGCTACACCATGGTGTACGGTATAATCGGGCTGATCAATTTCGCCCATGGCGAGATATATATGATCGGGGCCTTCACCTCCTTCATCGTTGCCACCGTGCTCTCGATCTACGGATTCCCGCTGCTGGCCATTGTCGTCCTGGCGGGACTGGCAGCCGTTGTCTGGTCGAGCGCTTACGGCTACACGGTCGAGAAGATCGCCTACAAGCCGTTGCGACATGCACCCAGGTTGTCGCCGCTGATCAGCGCCATCGGCATGTCCATTTTCCTGCAGAATTACGTTTTGCTGGCGCAGACTTCAGATTTCCTGCCGTTTCCGACCTTGATCCCGGAATTCGCCTTCATGGAGCCAGTCGCCCATATCGTCGGTTCGACGGATATCGTCATCCTGATCACCACCACGATCATGATGCTGATCCTGACCGTAGTCATCAAGGGGACAAAGGTCGGCAAGGCGATGCGGGCCACCTCGCAGGACCGGACGATGGCGATGCTGGTCGGCATCAACGTCAACCGGATCATTTCCGTGACATTCATCATCGGTTCGGCGCTTGCTGCCGTCGGCGGCCTGCTGATCGCCTCGCATATCGGCCAGATCAATTTCTTCATCGGCTTTCTCGCCGGCATCAAGGCATTCACCGCCGCCGTCCTCGGCGGGATAGGCTCGATACCGGGTGCCGTCCTCGGTGGACTGGTGCTCGGACTCACCGAAAGCTTTGCCACCGGCTATGTCTCCAGCGACTATGAGGACGTCTTTGCCTTCTCCCTTCTTGTCTTTATCCTGATCTTCAAACCGTCCGGTCTTCTGGGCAAGGCAGAAACCAAGAAAGTATGAGAAGAGGAAAACAATGTCGCTGTTGAAAGAGATGAAAAAAGGTCTGTTCACCTCGCTTTGGTTTGTCTTCCTGACCTTCCCGCTGATGGTGATCAAGGTTGATCCGATTGAGCGTGTCGTCAGGTGGCGATGGGAAAACGCGCTGTATGTCGCAGTCGGGACATTTCTCATGTACCTCCTGGTCACCTTTCTGATGCAGCGCAAGAACGCCCGGGCGGCAACGGAAACCGAGGTGGACGCCGACAGGGAATCCTTCATCCACCGACTGATTGCCTCACCGCGGCAGAAATATCTGCTTGGAGGCGCGCTGCTGGCAGTGGCCATCGCTTTCCCCTTCTTTTCGTCGTCCTATCAGACCAACGTCATGACCACCGCCCTGATGTATGTCGTCCTCGGCCTCGGACTGAACATCGTCGTTGGCATGGCCGGCCTGCTCGATCTGGGATATGTGGCTTTCTATGCCGTCGGGGCCTATTCCTATGCCCTGCTGAACCATCATTTCGGTCTCGGGTTCTGGGCGGTGCTTCCCATCGGCGGAGGTCTGGCCGCCATCTTCGGCATCCTCCTCGGCTTCCCCGTCCTTCGGCTTCGGGGCGACTATCTTGCCATCGTCACCCTCGGTTTCGGCGAGATCATCCGGCTGATACTCGAAAACTGGGGTGAATTCTCGAAGGGGCCGAGCGGCATCTCGAATATTTCGAGACCGGGACTGTTCGGCCTCGAGCTGAATCTGGACGCGGCGATCATCTATATCTACTACCTGATGATCCTGTTCATGATCGTCACGATCTTCATCGTCAACCGACTGCAGGACTCCCGTCTCGGCCGGGCCTGGATAGCCCTGCGGGAGGATGAGATCGCCTGTCAGGCGATGGGCATCGACAAGCGCAAGACAAAACTCGTCGCCTTTTCGCTGGGGGCGTTCTGGGCTGGCATCATCGGGGTCGTCTTTGCCGCCAAGACCACATTCATCAATCCGGCCAGCTTCACCTTCCTTGAGTCGGCCATCATCCTCGCCATCGTGGTCCTCGGCGGCATGGGATCGATCATCGGCGTCATCCTGGCGGCCCTGATCCTGATCCTTCTGCCAGAGTATCTGCGGGCGCTGTCGGAATACCGGATGCTGGCCTTCGGCGCCATTCTGGTGGCAATGATGGTCTTCAGGCCGCAGGGCCTGATCGCAAACATCCGCAGAACCTATATCTTCGAAAAAGAGAAATCACCTGCCGAAAAGTCATGATGGATACGCCTATTCTCAAAATCAGTGGTCTCACCATGGACTTCGGCGGCATTCGGGCCCTCAACCGGCTCGACCTGGATGTGCATGCCGGCGAGATCGTCGCCCTGATCGGACCGAACGGCGCCGGGAAGACGACCTTCTTCAATTGTCTGACCGGCATCTATGCGCCGACCGCCGGCGAAATCATCCTGACTCCGCCGCAGGGCGGCAAAAGCATCAGCCTGAAAGGGCTGAAACCCAACCAGGTGACGGAGAAGGGGCTGGCCAGAACCTTCCAGAATATCCGCCTGTTCTCCCAGATGACCGTTCTGGAGAATGTCATGATAGGCAGGCACTGCCGGACCAGGGCCTTCATCCTCGGCGCGATCTTCCGCAACGCTGCAACCCGCAGGGAGGAGCGGGAGATTGTCGAGATGAGCTATGCCATCCTGGAGAAGGTCGGGCTGGCCGGAGTGGCCAACGAGTTCGCCAAGAATCTCTCCTACGGGGCGCAGCGGCGGCTGGAGATCGCCCGGGCGCTTGCCACCGAACCGTTCCTGCTGCTGCTCGATGAGCCGGCGGCCGGGATGAACCCCCAGGAAACCCAGGAACTTGATCGCCTGATCCGGGAAATATCCGATGACGGACTATCCATTCTGCTCATCGAGCATGACATGAAGCTGGTGATGAGCCTGTCCGACCGGATATTCGTCATGGATTACGGCAAGAAGATCGCCCAGGGAGTGCCTTCGGAAATCCGTTCAAATCCTGCCGTCATCAAGGCGTATCTAGGTGAAGAAGTCGATGCTTAAACTTGAGAATATCCAGGCCGGCTACGGGAATATCCTGGCCATCAAAGACGTCGATATCGAAATCAACGAAGGCGAGATCATCACCCTGATCGGGGCCAACGGCGCCGGCAAGAGCACGACGCTGATGACCATTTCAGGGGTCGTGCCAGCCCGCAGCGGCAGGATCCTGTTCAACGGCAGGGAGATCCAGAAGGCGGAGCCGGATGAGATCGTCCGGATGGGCATCTGCCAGGTTCCTGAGGGACGCCACATCTTCCCCCAGCTGACGGTCAAGGAGAACCTGGATATGGGGGCCTTTCTGCGAAACGACACGAAGGAAATCAGGCGGGATATCGAGTATGTCTTCTCCCTGTTTCCGATCCTTGCCGAACGGCGCGGGCAGGATGGTGGTACGCTGAGCGGCGGAGAGCAGCAGATGCTGGCGATGTCGAGGGCACTGATGGCGCGACCGAAGCTCCTTCTGCTCGATGAGCCGTCGATGGGGCTTGCCCCGCTGGTCATCCGGCAGATCTTCGAGATCATCAAACAGATCAATGCCGAGAACAATACCACGATCTTCCTCGTCGAGCAGAATGCCAACCAGGCTTTGCATATAGCCGACAGAGGATACGTTATCGAAAACGGCAGGATCGCACTGTCCGGCAGTGCCGAAGCACTTCTGAAGAATACTGAAATTCAGAAGGCATATCTCGGCATCTGATTCCCATCGTCAGCCAACCTGCAGTTTTCCGGAGTCACTGTCACTGAACCGCAACCGGGACAGTCGCGTTGTCCCGGGATTCAGCCTGACAACAGCCAGAGAAGGGCAATCCCATGAAGAAGATCAAGGCAGGTGTAATCGGTGTCGGCTACCTCGGCAGGTTCCATGCCCAGAAATACGCCGCAATGGAAGAGGTCCAGCTCGTCGGTGTCGCCGATATCGACCAGGAAAAGGCCAGGGGAGTTGCCGAGGAATGCGGTTGCCGGCCGTATGACGACCACCGTGCCCTGCTGCAGGAGGTCGATGCGGTTTCGATCGCGGTTCCAACCAGCCTCCATCACCGGATCGCCTCCGGCTGCATCGACGCCGGTGTCGATATCCTGCTCGAAAAACCGATGACCGTCACCCTGGCCGAGGCCGACGATCTGATCGCTCGGTGCGCGGAGAAAGGACTGGTGCTCCAGGTCGGTCATCTGGAGAGGTTCAACCCGGCGCTCCTGGCGATGGAACCCTACCTCACCCTGCCGGTCTTCATTGAGAGCAATCGTCTGTCCACCTTCAAGAATCGCGGGGTCGACGTCGATGTCGTCCTCGATCTGATGATCCATGACATAGACATCATCCTGAATATCATCAAATCGCCGCTCAAGTCGATCCAGACGGTCGGCGCCCCGGTCATCACCGCCACCACCGATATCGCCAACGCCAGGCTGATGTTTGAAAACGGGGCCACCGCCAATGTCACCGCCAGCCGGATTTCGCGGGACAACATGCGGATTATGCGGATATTCCAGCCGTATTCCTATATCAATGTCGATTTCGCCAAGAGAACGTTTATGACGCTCACCGTCACGGACGAGATCCTCGATTCCGGCATGCCGAAGGAAGATATTCAGATCCGCAGCTTTGAGGCCGGTGACGCCCTGCGCAGCGAAATAGAAGATTTCATCCAGCACGTCACCAACCGCACGAGACCCGTCGTTTCCGGTCATGAAGGACGGCGGGCGCTGGATGTGGCCTTGCAGGTCATGGCCCAGATCCGGGAACACCAGAACCTGGAGGTCTTCCGCAAGATCTCCGAGTTTACCCGCAAAAAATGAAAAAAGAGGTGATGATCGTCACCGGCGAGGCATCCGGCGACCTGCACGGAGCCAACCTGGTCAGGGCGATGCTGGGACAGGACGACGGCCTGCTCTTCTGCGGCATGGGGGGAGACGAGCTGGCTGCCTGCGGCATGGAGATCCTCTGCGATGCCAAGAAGGTAGCGGTGGTGGGCATCACCGAAGTACTCGCCCATCTCGGTGATATCATGCGTTCCCGGAAGGTGCTTGTCGACCGTCTGCGGCACCGGCCGCCGGATCTGCTGATTCTGATCGATCTCCCCGATTTCAACCTTCCCCTTGCCAGAAAAGCGAAACAATACGGGATTCCGGTCTTTTACTATATCACTCCGCAGGTCTGGGCCTGGCGCAGCGGCAGGGTGAAGACCATTGGCGAACGGGCAGACAAGGTTGGGGTGATCCTGCCCTTCGAAGAGGATTTTTTCCGTCAGCGGGGAGTCGATGCCCACTATGTCGGCCATCCCCTGCTGGATTCCGTCAGGGTGAGCACAACGCCCGCGGAATTCTGCCTGGCGCATGGCATTCCCCCTTCGGCCAGGCGGGTCTGTCTTTTGCCGGGCAGCCGCAAGAGCGAGATAGGGTTCCTGCTGCCGAAATTCATCGAGGCTGCCAGAATGCTGCAACACGGCAGCCGCGAGGAAATGGTATTCCTGCTGCCTCTGGCCTCCACACTCAGTGAGAAAGACCTGCTGGAGGCGGGCCTGGCAGGCGCCTCCGACGTGGACCTCCGGATCGTGCAGGGGCAGCGCTACGAGGTGATGGCGGCCTGTGAAGCGGCGATAGCCGCTTCGGGGACGGTCACCCTTGAACTTGCCTTGCTGGACATCCCCATGGTGGTCTCCTACCGGCTCTCTCCGTTGACCTATCATCTCGGCAGGATGCTGGTGAAGCTCGACCATTTTTCGCTGGTCAATCTGATTGCCGGTACAGGGGTCGTGCCCGAGTTGCTGCAGGATCAGGTCAGCCCCGAGAATATCTGTCGTCATGTCAGGATGATGCTCGATGGCGGTGACTATCGGCAGACTATCCTGCAGGGCCTTGCGAAGGTACGGCAGAGCTTGGGAGGGCAGGGGGCTTCCGAGCGGGCAGCCCGACTCGCCCTGCAGATGCTGCAGTGAAACCGCGATGACTGCCGGGAGCCGAGAAGATGATCCGCCTGTCGCAATACCGCTGGACGGCATCCTCGACCTGCACGCATTCTCTCCCAAGGATATCGGATTGCTGGTCCCTGATTATCTGGAGCTCTGCCATTCGGCGGGGATATACCAGCTGAGGATAATCCACGGCAAGGGCGTCGGCCATCTCCGGCGATCCGTGCACGCCATCCTGGCCAGACACCCGCTGGTTCGGAAATTCACGCTGGCTGGGCAGGATGCGGGATCCTGGGGGGCGACGCTCGTCGAGCTGAGGGTTCACCCTCGGGAGCCGGCGGCGGACAAATCCTGACCGAGAACGTAGCGGCGATTCCTTCCAGTGAAAGGGCAGGTGAAGGCCAGGGAAAAGGCCGTCAGCTGCAGGGCTGCCGTTTCCCTGCGGTTGCCGTAGCGCCTGTCGCCGACCAGCGGATGGCCGATCCCGCTCAGATGCCTGCGAATCTGGTGATACCGCCCTGATTCGAGCAGGACCTCGACACGGCTCGTGCCTCTCTCCGCGAAGACTTCCAGAATCGTTGCAATGGTGCGCGACGCCTTGCCATCGAGTGGTGCATCACACACCAGCGTGTCCCCGGGTTGGCCGAAACTCCCATGGATCTCCGCCAGGTATCGCTTTTCGACTGCCCTCGACTGAAACATCGCCGAGAGCCGTGCAGCCGCCTGTCGGCCATGGGCAAGAAGCACCAGGCCGCGCGCCTCACGGTCGAGGCGATGCACCAGTCTCGCCGATGCAGCTATACCAGGGGTTTTTTCGGCGATGCGGAGCAGCGAGCAGTGGTCGCCATAGCGGCTGCCCTGGCTGAGAAGGCCTGCAGGTTTGTCCCAGACGCTGTATTGCCGTTCCATCGCTATGCATCCGGGCTGATCCGGGTTCAGGGCAAGGACATCCGGATCATAATACAGCGCTATCCGATCACCGGGCAAGAGGGGAAAACCGGCTCTGCGGATGCGCTGTTCCTTTGCGCCCGGTCGCTTCAGCCAGACGGCGCCCTTGACCATCGCATCCTTGATGGTCGTTCTGGACAATCCGGAAGCCGACGCCAGCAGTTCCGGCGGGAGAACCGGATCGGCAACCGTCAGCCGGACGAAAAATGGAGCCACCTTATTTGCCAAAACTGCACGACGGGTAGCTGCAGGTCGGGCAGTTGCGGCAGAGACCGCCATGACCCAGCGCCGCCAGTTCTTCGCGGCCGATTTCCTCGCCGGTCAGCACACGGGGCAGGATAAGGTCGAGGACGGTGATCTTGTGGAACATGCCGCATGCAGGTACCCCGATGACCGGCACATTGCCGATTCGGCCAATGAAGAACATCGCCCCTGGCAGCACCGGGCTGCCATAGACGGAGTCGGTGGCTCCGGCGGCGATGATGCCGGCCCGGGTGACATCATCGGGGTCGACCGACATGCCGCCACTGGTGACGATGAGGTCAGCGCCGGCAGACAGCGAGCGGTGGATGGCCGCGGCGATCAGTGATGGATCGTCTGGGGCCAGTTCCACCGAATGCACGCAGGAGCCGAGGTTGTCGAGCTTTTTCCGCAGGACCTCCTCGAACCGGTCGGCGATCCGGCCGTAAAAGATTTCATTGCCGGTGATGATCAGGCCGCATCTGGCGCGGCGCATCGTCCGGACCTGCAGCACGTGGCCAGCCTGGCTGGCAATGGCAGCCGCCCGTTCGACAAGCGAACGTTTGCCGACCAGTGGGATCAATCTGGTACCGGCGACGATTTCCCCCTCCTTGACCGGAGTACGGTCATGCAGCGTCGAGCACATCACTTCCCCGAGCAGGTTGAACCGGTACAGGGATTCGGTGTTGACCCGCAGCAGGCCGTCGCGGGCCGCGGCAAGGGTGATCTTGCCCTCGTCGGGACCCGCTTTAAGGACAACCCCCTCGCCGGCCAGGGCCCGGGCGAGGATTTCTGCCGCCTCGTCCTCGTGGATTTCGTCATTTTCCAGGGTGAGGATATAGATGTGATCCTTTCCCAGGCGTTTCAGGTGCGGGATATCTTCCGGACGGATGATATGGCCTTTTTTGAAGGCGACTTTCTTGTGGCTGTCCCGGACGATCTCTGTGATGTCATGGGGCAGCACCATGCCGATGGCGTCATCGACCGGGAGGGTTTTCAGCATGGCAGCGCGGTTACGGGTGGACGTTCAGAGGCAGCCATCGGCCAGGCCGTTCGGGAGAATGTTCTTGACGTCATAGATAATGGAATTGCCGGTGCGCAGGCGTTGGAATTCGGCTGGCGGCATCGCTGCAAACTGCTGGTGGGCGACAGCAATGACAATGCCGTCGTACGCCTGTGCCGCAGGGGTGTCGACAAGCCTGACGCCGTATTCATGGAAGGCTTCCCGGGGATCGACCCACGGATCCAGGACATCCACCTGAACGCCGTACTCCTGCAGCTCATCGATGATGTCGACGACCCGGGTGTTGCGCAGGTCGGGACAGTTTTCCTTGAAGGTCAGGCCCATGACCAGGACCCGTGCCCGCGAGGTGTCGATCCCTTTCCGCGACATCAGCTTGATGACCGAGGCGGCGATATGGTGCCCCATGTTGTCGTTCACCCGTCTTCCGGCAAGGATCATATCCGGATGATAGCCTACCTCCTGGGCCTTGTGGGTGAGGTAATACGGGTCGACCCCGATGCAGTGGCCGCCGACCAGGCCGGGCTGGAAGGGCAGGAAGTTCCATTTGGTCGCGGCGGCCTGCAGGACTTCCCGGGTGCTGATGCCGAGCCGGTCGAAAATCAGGGCGAGTTCGTTGACGAGGGCGATATTGACGTCACGCTGGGTGTTTTCGATGACCTTGGCCGCTTCTGCCACCTTGATCGAGCTGGCGGGGAACGTGCCGGCGGTGATGATCGTCCGGTACAGCCGGTCGACGAAATCGGCCACCTCCGGAGTCGAGCCGGAGGTAATCTTGACGATAGTGGGCAGGCGATGCAGCTTGTCTCCGGGGTTGATCCTCTCCGGGCTGTAGCCGCAGAAGAAATCGGCGTTGAATTTGAGGCCGGAAAACTGCTCGAGCACAGGTACGCAGACCTCCTCGGTTGCACCAGGGTAGACCGTGGATTCATAGATGACGATGTCGCCTTTTTTCAGCACCGCCCCAACGGTCTTCGATGCGCCGACGAGGGGTTGGAAATTCGGCCGCTTCGATGCGTCGATGGGGGTGGGGACGGCAATGATATACACTGTGCAGGCGGCGATATCATCCGGTGCGGCGGTAAAGCGAAGCTTCAGGCAGGATTGCAGCTCCTCCCGGCTGACTTCACGGGTGGAGTCCTGCCCTGCAGTCAGTTCGGCTATTCTGCCGGCATTCAGATCGAAGCCGGTGGTATCGAAATGTTTGCCGAATTCGACAGCCAGCGGCAGCCCGACATAGCCGAGACCGATAATGGCAATCTTCGTCTGTTCAAGGGGTAACATGGAGTCGTCCTGGAAAGAATAGTGGTTGGAGGGTTGTCCCGGGTTTTTTTCTGCAGTCTGCTTCGTTTAGTCATTTGACGGGAAAAAGTCAAACACCGCGTGTCTTGTCCGGCCAGATGACGGTATGCATTTGCAGCTGCAACCGGACCGGCAGATGATCCTCGAGGATTGCGCCGGCCAGATCCCCTGGCGAGATCCTGCCGCGGACCGGCGAGAAGAGGACCGGTGCATGGGAGGCAAGATCATGCTTCCGGATGAAATCCCTGGCGTACAGGTAGTCTTCCTCGTCGCTGATGACGAATTTCACCTCCGTGCTGGCCGGGACCGCGGCAGCCCTGAGCCGGATGGCTTCGAGGTTGTCCTGCAGCCAGGACTGCACCATGCCGCTGCCGGGACACTTGACATCGATAATGACGCGGACGGCGGCAGGGACAGAGGCAATCGGCTGAGAGCCGTTGGTCTCGAGGAGGACGGTGCGCTTGGCGGCAAGCAGTCTGTCGATCAGCCGCCGGCAGCCTGGCTGCAGCAGAGGTTCGCCGCCTGTCAATTCGACCAGAGTGCCCGGATGGCGATCGACAAACTGCAGGACGCTGTCGATCGTCATCCCGGTAGCCGGTTCCAGGTAGCTGTAGGCCGCATCGCAGTAGCTGCAGCGCAGGTTGCAGCCGGCCAGCCGGATAAAGACGCACGGCAGGCCGGCAAAGGTCGACTCCCCCTGGATTGAATAGAACAGCTCGCAGACCTGGAGTCTTGGTTCACGGACCATAGTAGATCAGGCCGGAACTGTCGGTTTCGAGGACTTCGATGCTGTACAGGGAGTAGCGGTCGTGGGAGAGGGGTCCTTTGAGCTGGCTGAAAAGGTGTCTGGCGATATTTTCCGAGGAAGGATTGACGTCACGGAATATCGCCATGTTGTTGAGATCACGGTGATCGAGCTTGTCCACCGCCTCCTTGACGATCTTTTTCAATTCCTTGAAATCGATGCCCATGCCGAGGTGATCGAGTTCCATGGCCCGGACCGTGACATTGACCTTCCAGTTGTGACCATGGGGGTTCTCGCAATCGCCGGGGTAATCGCGGAGATGGTGGGCGCCGGCAAAGTGGGTTTTGATGTATATATCGAACATTTCGGGCTCCTGTAGATGTTTGGGATAAATTGGCTGCGACGATAGATTGGAAATTGTTCTGGACAGAATCATGTGCGGGCTTTATTTCATCATCAGGACCTGGAGTGGCCTGTTCAACCGTCCATGGCGGTCCGTGGCTGTCTTGATGTGCAAAATATATACATTTATTGCAGAAGTGTAGCAGAAAAGGAGCAAAAGAGCATGGCCTTTATCGCCCCGTTGAAAGGAGTGCGGTTCAACACCGACAGAGCCGGCAGGCTCGACGATATCGTCACCCCGCCATATGACGTGATCAGGGAGGAGTCGGTCGCGAATTATACCGCTAAAAATCCCTACAGTATGATCCGCCTGGATATTCTCAAGACCCACGGCGGCAGCGTCGAAGATCCGCGGCGTTACAGCGAAGCTGCCGGTCTCTTCCGGGGATGGCTCCGGGAGGGCATCCTCACCAGGGACGACGAGGACGCGATCTACCTCTACGAGACACGGTACACCCTGCATAACGGGAAAAAGAAGGTGCGCAAGGGGCTGCTCTGCCTGGTCGGCCTGGCCGAGTTCGACGAAGGGGTGGTGAAGCCCCATGAGCGCACCTTCGACACGGTAATCGCCGATCGGCTGCTCCTCCTCCGGCATTGCCGCGCGCAGTTCAGTCAGATCTTTTCCTTGTATTCCGATCCGGACAACACCGTTATCGATCTGCTGCAAAAGGCGGAATCGGTGCCGGTCGGGACGGTAACCGATGCCGATGGCTGTACCCATGCCATCCGTAAGGTTGTCGATGATGAGACAATCCGCCTGGTGCAGCGCTTCTTTCTCCATCGTTCTCTCTACATCGCCGATGGCCATCACCGTTATACCACGGCCCTGGCATTTCGCCGGCTCGTCCGTGAAGAGCGGGGGGAACTGCCGGACACAGATCCGGCCAACCATGTGATGATGTACCTCTGCCCGATGGAAGATCCCGGTCTCTCGGTGCTGCCGACCCACAGGCTCCTGCATTGGCCTGGCAAGATGGACGCCGGGCAACTGGCTTCCAGGCTTTCCCCGGATTTTGACGTCGTCGAGATTCATGCCGGCAGCCGTGAATCCCTGGTGGAGGAGGTATTGTCGAGAATGGACGAAGTGGAACAGCGGGCTCCGGAGAAAACTTCCAACAGCTTCGGAGTTTATCACGCCGGGGATGATCGCTGCTTTTTCATCAGCATGAAGGAGGAGGCAGGTCGCTACCTCGACAGCGTTGCCCCGAGTCTCAGGGACCTCGATGTCGTCGTTTTGTCAGAACTGATCATTAAGAAAGTCTTTGCCCTTTCGTCTGAGCGATGCGAGAAAGAGAACCTCATCCACTTTTACAGTGATCCGGACGAGGCCCTCGACACGGCGGTGAAGGCAAGCACCGTCATGGAAGAGCACACTCCGCTCCTGTTTCTGATGAATCCGACGCGGGTGGGGCAGGTGCGAAAAGTGGCCGATGCCAACCAGATCATGCCGCACAAGTCGACGTATTTCTATCCGAAGATCATGACCGGGCTGCTGTTTTATCAGCTGGTCGACAACGAAGTGATCAGACGTCTTGATTGAACCCGAGCAGAATGACAAGCAGCCTGAACTGAGCCGGGACAGTCTCTTCGATGGCCGGCTCGTCTGCCTGCAGCACCGGAAAGGCTACCGGTTTTCCGTCGATGCCGTCCTGGTCGCGCATTTCCAGCCACCGGCAAAGGGTGCGGTTGTGCTGGACCTCGGTGCCGGCTGCGGGATCATCAGCCTCATCATGCTGTTCAGGTGGGGGCAACGGATCAGGAGGATAACGGCTCTCGAGGCTCAGCCAGGACTGGCGCAACTCGCCAGGCAGAACGTCGAGGTCAACGGTTATGGGCAACAGTGCCATGTGCTGCAGGCAAATCTGCGGGAAATAGCCACCAGCCTTAGCCCGGAAACCTTTTCCCAGGTCGTCTGCAACCCGCCATTTTACCGGCAGGGAGCGGGGCGACCGAGCGGGAGCCAGGAGGCGCTTCTTGCCAGACACCAGGTACTTGCCGGCCTTGGCGATTTTGTTCGGGCGGCAGCCTATGCCCTGAAGAACGGCGGGATTCTGGCGATGATATATCCAGCTGCGGGATTGACGGAGATGGCCGCCTGTCTTGCCGCCCATGGTCTCGAGATGAAGCGGCTCCGGTTTGTCTACAGTTACCCCGACGCTGCGGGATATGCCAGGCTGGTCCTCGTGCAGGCGGTCAAGAAGGCGGGGCCGGGTGTACGGGTAATGCCGCCGCTGTATATCTACGCCGAAAAGGGCGGCAGCTACACCCCTGAGATACAGCTGCTCTACCAGGAGCTTCCTGCGCCGGAGTCGACCGTGAGCCAGGTTGTCAGCGGGGATAAACGCTAATGCTCGCATCGATCCGTAGCTGCACGGTGGTCGGCATCGACGGTGTTGTCGTCGAGGTGGAAGTCGATGTGGCCAACGGCCTGCCGCTGTTTGCCACAGTCGGCCTCCCCGATGGGGCTGTGCGGGAAAGCAGGGAGAGGGTCAGGGCTGCCATCAGGAACTGCGGATACGAGTTTCCACCGCGCAAGATAACGGTGAATCTCGCCCCCGCCGATATCAGGAAGGAAGGGACCGGATTCGATCTGCCGATTGCGCTCGGGATTCTTGCTGCATCCGAACTCTTCAAGGAGCGTGATCTTTCTTCGACCTGCATCGTCGGGGAATTGTCCCTCGATGGCAAAATCCGGAAAATCAGCGGTGTCCTGTCCATGGTTCTGGCTGCCGCTGACGCCGGGATGTCCGGAATTCTGATCCCTGCTGAAAACGCCGCGGAGGCCTCAATTGCCGCGGCTGGCATCAATATCTATCCGGTCGGCTATCTGCCGGAAGTGGTCGAATTCCTGCTCGGCATCATCGATATCGTCCCACTCAGGCCGCATTGTCTGAAAGATCTGCAGCAATACCGGATTTGCGACGTCGATTTTTCCGATGTCCGGGGCCAGGACCATGTCAAGCGCGCTCTGGAGATCGCCGCCTGCGGAAGTCACAATATCCTGATGAAGGGGCCGCCTGGATCGGGCAAGACGATGCTGGCCAGAAGGCTCGCCACCATCCTGCCGGAAATGACCCTGGATGAGATAATCGAGACGACAAAGATCTACAGCATAGCCGGACAACAGAACGGAATCCAGGCTGTCCGGCCGTTTCGGGCGCCCCACCACACCATTTCCGATGCAGGTCTGATCGGCGGTGGCAATACGCCCAGGCCGGGTGAGGTGTCGATGGCCCATAACGGGGTGCTCTTTCTCGATGAGCTGCCCGAGTTCAAAAAGCATGTGCTGGAAGTCCTCCGCCAGCCCCTCGAGGACGAGACAGTGACCATTGCGAGAGCCAGCCTGACCCTGACCTTTCCAGCCCGCTTTGTCCTCGTCGCGGCGATGAATCCCTGCCCCTGCGGTTTTCTCGGCGACAGCCGCGACAAATGCGCCTGCAATCCGGCTCAGATCCAGCGCTATGAGAGCAGGATTTCCGGCCCGCTGCTCGACAGGATCGATATGCATCTCGATGTGCCGGTTGTCCCCGTCGAAGAGATGCGGACCAGGTCCGGCGGGGAGAGTTCAGTCATGATCAAGGAACGGGTTGACCGTGCCAGGGATATCCAGCGGCAACGTTTTGCCGGCTCGCGAAAGATCTACTGCAACAGCCAGATGGGTCCGAAGGAGATAGAGCGGTACTGCGCCCTGGATGATGCCGGTCATCTGCTGCTGGAAAAGAGCGTCAGGAAACTCGGGCTTTCGACGCGGGCCTATCACAGGATCCTCAAGATAGCCAGGACGATAGCCGACATGGAAGGTTTTGCCGGAATAACCAGTGCCAATATCGCCGAAGCTATTCAGTACCGCCGCTTCGACCGGAAACCGCAGTCAGGGTAATGCGCCAAGAAGAGAAGGGGTATCGCCCCGCCCCCGTGCCCACCGCCACTTGGTGGTTAGTCGGAGTATTTCTTGCCGCTCTCCCCGTTTCATGCTAAATCGAAAGCTCGTCAGCCCCATCCTGCCTCACGACAATCCTGGGAAGTCATCTATGCGTTGGAAATACATCGCCTCCGGCCTCGCGATCTGCCTGATCGCCGCTGTCCTCTGGTATAGCTGGGGCAGCGGCTTGTTGATGAAGAAAAAGGAACCGACCTCCCTCGTTCCGCGGGAGACCCTGTTTTTTGCCGAACAGAGAAACATCGGCACACTGATTGACGGCTTCAACGCCTCGCGATTAGGACGCTCGCTGACAGCAATTGACATCGAGAAAGTTGCCGCGGGTGCCGGCCTTGATCGGGTTCAGACAACCAGATTCCAACAGGTGGTGGAGTCGGCGAAGGAACTCGGCAACAACGCCGTCATCCGCAAATTCTGCGACGATTCCCTTGCCTTTGCGTTTTTCCCCGGCACTACGGAGGCAGTTATCTCCGGTCAAAAGCATTCACTGCCCATGCAGGTTTTGCTGATTGCCAGGCCGAAGCAAAGGGCTGAATTGCTCGAGATGATGTCGTCGGCCTTCACCGGAGATGTCAGGCAGGGGGCGATTCCGCACGGGAAAAGCGAGATTACCAGGTTCACCAGCGAAGGCACCACTTTTTTTGCCGCACTCACCGATGGTTATTTCCTGTTCGCCTTTGACCAGGCGACACTGAAAACCTCGCTCGACCTTTCCAGTCAACCACAGGCCTCTCTGGCAGGCCTGCAGGAATTCATCGAGCTGAAAGGGCAATACGATCGTCCCGATTTTTTCGTCTTCACCTCTTTGCAGGCAATCACTGCGGAATTGTCGAAACACCGACCGCAGGAATGGCCAGAGGGCAACCTGGCCGGCCTGCGCTGCAGCGTCTATGGCGTATGGCGGGAGGAGAGGCGTTTCAGGGACAGGTCCATCACGCTGATCGACAGAGAAAAATTATCTCCCGCCAACCGCCGGTTTCTCGCCAATCCGCCGCAGATCAACAGCACGCTTTCCCTGGTACCGGCGGGTGTCCAGTTCTATTACTGGTCGAATGCCCTGGCGTTTCGTACGATCCTGGAGTTGCTCGAGGAGGACGGCCAGGCAGAGGCGTCGTTGTATGCGGAGACCGCCGCCAGTTTCAAAGAGCTGACCGGTCACGATCTCCAACAGGTGCTGGCCGGCTTTGCTGATGGACTCAGTCTGCAGGTGAAGCGAGGCGGCGGCAATGAACTTATTCCGCTGCCATCGTTGACGGTCTTTTTCCCGGTGAAGGACAAGGCGATTGTCGAAGATGCCATCGCGACCGGGATGCGCAGCCTGGGATTGGCGACACAGGAAGGACAGTATCGAAACCGGGTTTACCGGTCCTGCAACCTCGGTCTTCCAGGCGGTATCGAGTTGCTGTATGGCTTTCTCGAGGGTCAGCTCTTCTTTGGCAGCGACCTCAAGATGTTGCAGGAGATCGTTGATGCGGTGGAGGATCAAAAAGGTCTCAGGGAGAGCCCCGATTTTGCCGCCTTTGCCGCTGATTTTGACAAACCCAGCAATGCGCAGGTCTATGTCAAGGTATCCGAGGTCGCCGCAGGGGTCAGGGAGCTGGCCGGCTGGGCAGGCGCAATGCTGGCTCTGAAGGACGGCGAACTCGCTGCGAAATCGCAGATCCTTATCGATGGTCTGCTCAATCCACTGCTGGAAGGCATCAACATGATTTCCACCATCGGTACCAGGACATTTCTCGGTCAGGACCGGATCACCATGGAATCCGTGTACGAAGTTGCCCCGGAGCAACAGCCGGCAAAGGAGCAATGAAACCAATGGAGAATCTCGTCAAGGAGTTGAAGCAACTCATTGAATTCAAGGACACTACCGATATCGGCGACATCATCCTGATCGCTGCCAAGGAACCGCAGATGCTGGTCTACGCGCTGGTGACCGATATCGAGAGAGATACCCAGCGCAGGGACGAGTGGTGGCACCTGCATTTTTCGGTGCTCACCATCCCCATCCAGCAGATGACCTGGACGCTGAGAACGCCGCAGATGACCGGTATGGAAATCTTCACGATGGGTGGCGAAGAGCGGTTCCTCAAGGCCGTCAATATGGGAGGAGCGCAGCTCAGGCCGGTCGAGCCGGCAAGCGGGCCGAAGCCGGGTGGATTGAAGCGGATAAAATAGGGGGTTTGCCTAGGCCGGCTGGGTGAAGGTGATGGTGAGAAACTCCAGCGAGGTCTCCATCTGCCGGTAGGTGATGTTGGGAGACTTGTCCAGCATGATCTTCGATGCCCTCACCTGGTCGGTATCCCGGTATTTATCCGAGAGGTAGATGATTTCGCTGATCCCCGACTGGATGATCACCTTGGTGCATTCATTGCACGGGAACAAGCCGACATAGATACGGCAGTTGCGCAGATCGTTGGAAATGGCGTTGAGGACGGCGTTCAGTTCGGCGTGGCAGACGTAGGGGTACTTGGTGTCGAGGTAGGCCCCGTCCCGATCCCATGGCAGTTCGTCGTCAGAACAGCCCCAGGGGAAACCGTTATAGCCGACGCCGACAATCTTGTTCTGGTCGTTGGCGACACAGGCCCCGACCTGGGTGTTCGGGTCTTTGCTGCGTTGGGCGGACAACAGAGCCACCGCCATGAAATATTCATCCCAGGTGAGATAGCCTTTGCGTTTCATTTGCTTTGTTCCACTCTGTCTTCTTTGAATTTTCTGCGACGATGCCTCCATGTGTTGATCCCGCTGATTTCGTCGGCGAATTTTTTGATGCACTGGAAATATCGTTCGCCGGCGATCGTGATCAGTGAGTTGTGGTCGGCGCCGGGTATCAGGAGGAACTGTTTGTTTTTCGCGCCGCTCAGCATCTGCAGTTTTTCAGCCTGATAGGGAGGTATCAGCTGATCTCTGGCGCCATGGAGGATCAGGGTCGGCAGTTTGATCTGGGCGATCTTCGTACCGTTGCTGAAACCATCCTCTTCCGTGACCCCATCAAGGGGGAAGCCCAGAGATTCGGCCAGGGGGAGAGTGTCCGCGAAGCCACTTTCGATGATAAGGCCCTTGTAGTGCTGGCTGTGCAGCAGGCCGATCTCGATGGCGCTGACCGAACCAAGGGAACGCCCCATGACGAGCCGCGGGCCGGTAAAACCTTTGTTCTCCAGCCAGTCCAGGAAAAACTGGCTGATCGTGGCGGCATCGGCCAGCATGGCGGTCACGGTCGGGGAGCCGTCACTCCATCCATATCCGCGATAGGTGGCAATGAAGATGTTGAGTCCTGCGCGGCAGTAATCGGCTGCGATGTCGTCATAATCGCCAACCGTTTCCCCGTTCCCGTGAAAATAAAGGATGGACGGATTGTCAGGTCCTGCCGCATGAAACCTGCAGCCGAGCATGACATCGCTGTCAACCCTGACGGCCGCCTCCTCGGCGTTGACGGGCAGTGGAGTCCGATCTGTCCGGAAGGGAAAAAATATGTGGGAAAGAACCTGGGGATGATCGAGTACGCTGAAGTTCGGCATCGGATGTTGTCGTTATCGTATGGTGGTTGTCTGACGTGACGTGCGGGTCTGTAGTTTAAGAAAGGTCCCTTAAAAAAACCAGCGACAAAGGAAAGACCGGCACAACAACCGGCCTGCAGGGCAAGGCTGAATCAAGGCTGCCTGTGGGAGAAGGCCCAGTCCTCAGGGGCTGATATGAAAAAAGGTTGCAGGCATACGCCTGCAACCTTCCTGAAAACTGGGGTGGACAATGGGACTCGAACCCACGGCCTCCTGGGCCACAACCAGGTGCTCTAACCGACTGAGCTACGTCCACCGCCTGAATCTCGTGGTAAAAAGCGCCCTCCTTATACCCACTCACATCCTGTTTTGCAAGCGCAATTTTATTTCACAGGCTCGCCGCAATGCATGCATTTCACGGCCTGCGCCTTGATGATTTCAAAACAGTGAGGACACTCCTTCTTGAAATTCGCTTTCAGCAGCTGGTTGATTGCCATGTTGCAGTCTCTTTCGAAGGCCGGATCGCGAAACGAGTGGTTGCGGATCGGGTCGATGCAATCGAGTTCGTTGAGCTGAATCATGCATTCCAGGGCCTTTTGCCGGTTCGCTCGGTCCGCCGCCTCGTCCAGGAGCAGTAGCATTACCGGTTCGAGGTTCTTTTCGGCCAGGCAGCTGTCCAGGGCTTCGACTGCCTCTTTCTCTTTCTGGTAGCGGCTGTTCTGGCTCTTCAGGATTTCCGGGTTGATGACGCTGGCCTTGAACGCATCGGCGTTGCCGACCATCATCACGTTGCTTTCCATGCTGCCGGGAAGTTCCATGTAACGATACGAAGCGTGATGACCGTACTGGTTTTCGACATGATCCCAACCGTTGAGGAACAACGGGCAGAAATCGTTCAGGCAGATGAACAGGATCTCGGAGCCCCAGCCCAGTCCGTCGCCGACATGTACGGGCGGGGCTTCACAGCACGACATCTTTTGAGAGCAGTGAGGACAGGTATGAATTTCCTCGATATATTTTTCCACATGTGACCGCATAAACGACAGCTCCTTGCTCGATTGTGCCCACTGGAGGTTATCGCCAGGGGGATAGGATTGATTGCGCTAACAATACACCCGGAGAGAGAGATGGTAAAGATGCACGAAAATCTCAGCCCTCAACTCTCCCACTCTCCCTGGGTCCCGGAGAGCGAGAGTACTTCATCTACAGCCTTGGCCTGCCTCATACTGGTCTGAAGGAAAGCGGCGGGCATGTATTTCCTGTTGGATTCCATAATCCGGCTCAATCCGTCGATATCGCCTGCTTCGGCGAGGTCGATCAGCGTCAGCAGATTCTCGGCAAAACTGCGAACGATCTTCCGGCCATCCCCGGATGTCGCCATAATCTCCGCGTAGGTCCTGGGATTCTGGTTGTGCACCCTGGCCATTGCCAGAATCCCATACAGGGAGGTCAGGGTGGAATGACTGCAGATATCGCGGCAGTCTATTTCATGGCTGGCCAGGGTTGTCGCCAGGGCTACGGAGATGGTGGTCGGCAGTTTCTGGCCGACACCCATCAGCAGATCGTGCCTGGATGGGCTGTCATGGAATATTTCCGCACCGTGCTTGTAGAGAAAGGCTTCAAACTCACTGCAGAATGCCCCGCTCCGAACCGTTCTGACGACTGAGACGTTCTTGTCCTTCATCGTCAGGGCCTGGGGACCCCAGAGATTGTGGACAAGCATCAGCTCAACTCCGGGGCTGGTTGCGGTAAAGGCGGTATTGATGGTGTTTTCCGATTCGCCGGCGAGCAGGATGAGTGCCTGTCCGTCACGCAGATATCTGCCGTATTTCCTGATGGTCTCGGCGGTGACGGAGATCGGGACACAGATCATCACCACATCGACCATACCGATCATCTCTTCCGGGCGAAGGGAGGTGGACCTGCCGGTAAGGTGGGTTTTGTACCCCTCGTTTTCCAGCCGGCTGGCAAACCATCTGCTCATCGCTCCGGAACCGATGAAGCCAAAAGCCTTGATCTGCTTGACCCGCATATCGACGCGGGGAAAGGAACCGAGCAGTTTGATCGATTTTCCTTCCTGAATGACCCCTTTTTCGATTCTGGTCAGGGCCTCGCGCAGGAGGTTGTCGTCGATATGGCCTTCCGCCTCGATGTAGATCCGCAGTTTCTGGGTCTTGATATCGTTTTCCGACTGCAGGTCGAGGATGTTGATACCCCTTCTGGTGAATTCGCCGAGGATATCGGCCAGCATGCCGACCCTGTCGCGAAGGGGTTTAGTGATGATCGCCGTGGCGTCGTAACCGGAAGATCGTGCCAACTGCCTGCCGATCACTGCGAACCGGGTCCGGTTGTGGGGCACAACTTCCCTGGCGATCAGCGGAATGGCATGTTTCTTCAGCAGGGCCTCCGATTCGATGACCGCATGGGATGTCCGGTTGTGGGCGCGGATATCGGCGAGAGCCGCCTCGATATCCTGGACTGTCATCAGGGTTGCCATCGGAAAATGCCGGTCGAGGTATTCCTCGCACTGCCGCAGGACCGAACTCCTGCCGACAATGGTTGCGACACTGGCGTTTTGCAGGCCGGAGCCGGACATCGCCCCCAGGGAGAGATGGATGGGGAGGACGATATTGTCGATCCAGAAGCCCGGCTCAAGCTGTGACACCAGCCTGAACGATTCCTTGATTTCGCCTTCGCGGGTGTTGTACACCGGGACCAGGGCAAAGTCAGCCTCCTCGCGGAGGAAGGCGTCGAGAATGTCGGCAATCCTGGTGAACAGGAGCAGGCGGGCATCCGGGTTGTATTGCAGTGCAGCCTGGTGGCTGTCGGAACCGGATGGTCCCTGGGTGGCGATGGTTATCATTCTTTTCTGAGGCCGTTCATAAAAAAAACCGGTACTATTCCGGTATCCGCTGCCCACTGACCTCCCGGGCCGGCAATGCGCCTGGGAGTCTGTTAGGGCAGGAATAAGCACGTCAACGGATCAAAATATACACTCTTTTGTTGAAAGCAAGAATAAAACGGGAATCATGTCTGCAACCTCAAACCAGGACACAGCTGAGGCTGATATCGTCGAGTATCTCGATGCCCTGGAAGGATCAAGAAAATACGGGCCGCAGGTGGTGTGTCACCGGGTTTTCCCGGCTGTCAGCCACACTTCCGCAGAGAACTGGCCGCCTCTTTGTCCGGCAATACTTCAGGCATTGAAGGCCAGGGGAATCGAGCGGCTCTATTCCCACCAGGCCGAGGCGATCAACCACCTGCTCGCAGGCAGGCATGTCATCGTGGCCACGCCGACCGCCTCGGGCAAGAGCATGATCTTCAACCTCCCTGTCCTGGACGGCATTTGCGGTGATTCCCGCACGCATGCGCTGTATCTTTATCCGCTCAAGGCCCTGGCTCAAGACCAGCTGCGGGTGCTATCCGACCTTGCCGCTCTGCTGCCGCCCGACCATCGTGACAGGGCAGGCAATCTTGCGGCCATCTACGATGGCGACACCTCGACCCATCGTCGCCGGCAGGTGCGGGAAAGATTGCCCTCGGTGGTGATGACCAATCCCGATATGCTGCACCTCTCAATCCTTCCCCATCATGGCAGCTGGGCCGCATTTTTCAAGTCGCTCAGATATGTGGTGATTGACGAGGTCCATACCTACCGCGGGGTCTTCGGTTCGCACATGGCCTGGGTCATCCGGCGATTGAAGAGGATCGCTTCAGCCTATGGCGCGGATCCCCGTTTCATCCTGCTGTCGGCAACCATCGGCAACGCCGGGGAGTTTGCCGGCCAGCTGATTGATGACCGGGTAACGGTTGTTGCCGACTCTGGCGCGCCAAAGGCGGAAAAACACTTTCTCTTTCTCAATCCATGGGACAGCGCCGCCACAGTCGCCAGCCAGATGCTGGAGGCCTCGATGAAGAGAGGGCTGCGCACCATCGTCTACACCAAGTCGCGGCGGATGACCGAACTCATCCACCTCTGGACCGCACCCCGTCTCGGCACGCTGGCCGGCAAACTGAGCTCCTACCGGGCCGGATTCTTGCCGGAAGAGCGGCGGGAGATCGAGCAGCGGCTCAGCCAGGGCAGCCTGCTCGGCGTCGTTTCGACCTCCGCCCTCGAGCTGGGCATCGATATCGGCGATCTCGATCTCTGCATTCTCGTCGGTTATCCCGGATCGATCATGGCCTCATGGCAGCGCGGCGGAAGGGTCGGCCGGCAGCAACGGCCTTCGGCGATTGTCATGATCGCCCAGGAGGATGCCCTCGATCAGCATTTCATGCGACAACCCGAGGATTTTTTCCGTCGCAGTCCGGAAGCGGCCGTGATCAACCCTGATAACGAGTCGATTCTCCGGCGCCATCTCCACTGTGCCGCTGCCGAATTGCCGCTGTCGGCAGAGGAGCCATGGCTGGATTCCCCTGCGGTTGCTGCGGCAATCGAGACCCTTGTCCGCTCGGCGACATTGCTGCAGGATGCAGACGGAAGATACTGGCATGCCAGCCGCAGGTATCCGCAACGACATGTCAATCTGCGGGGAGGCGGGCTGCAGCAGGCCCTGATAGATTGTGACAGTGGCGAAATATTTGGAGAAATCGATAGCGGCCGGGCGCTGAAGGAATGCCATCCTGGCGCAATTTACATACATCGGGCCAATTCCTGGCTGGTTGAGGACCTCGACCTGCAGGGGAGGGAAGTCAAATGTCGGCGGCAGAATCCGTCATACCATACCCGACCGATCACCGGCAAGGAAACGGAAATTCTCAAGGTTTTTGCAAAGAAGACCGTCTGTTCCTGCGCCGTGTCGTTCGGGCGGCTCAGGGTCACCGAGAGAGTCAGTGGATACCAGCGTCTGAACAATGCCACCAGGCGCATCATTGCCACCGTCGACCAGGAGCTGCCGGAACAGACCATCGAAACGGAGGGGCTGTGGCTGGAGATTGAAGAGGGCATGCAACTCCGCCTGGAAGAGCAGCAGCTGCACTTCATGGGAGCGATCCACGCGCTGGAACACGCGATGATCTCGCTCTTCCCGCTGCTGGTGCTCTGTGATCGCAACGATATCGGCGGCATATCCTGCCCACGGCATCCGCAGATCCCATGGGCGGCGGTTTTCATCTATGACGGGCACGATGGCGGAATCGGACTGGCGGCCGAGGCCTATCGCCGGATCGACGACCTGATGCTGCAGACGGAGAGAACCGTACGGCTCTGCTCCTGCGACAATGGCTGCCCGTCGTGTGTGCATTCGCCGAAATGCGGTTCAGGCAACCGGCCGATCGACAAGCAGGCGTGCCTGTTTCTGCTCGAGGCGATCGTCAAGGATGGCGTTGACGGCAACAGGGACTGCCATGGCGGCAACCCTGACGATGCCGATGGCTCGGTTGCGGGTGGGCATCAGATTGGCAGGACAATACCGGCTCCGCCGTTTGAGAGAAAGGGGATTGCGGCGCTGCCAAGGCATTACGGGGTGTTCGATCTGGAGACCATCAGATCCGCGGCGGAGGTCGGAGGCTGGAACCGCTGCGAGCAGATGGGTGTCTCGGTTGCAGTGGTCTGGGACTCACTGCTCGGCGAATGCGTCACCTACCTCGAAAATGAGATCGAGGAACTGGTCGGGCACCTGTCCGGTCTTGACCTGGTTGTCGGCTTCAACTCGAGACGGTTCGATTACCGGGTATTGTCAGGATACAGCGCGGTTGACTTCAGCAGATTGCCGACCCTCGACCTGCTTGAAGAGGTGTCCAATCATCTCGGCTATCGTCTCAGCCTCGACCGGTTGGCCGAACACACGCTGGGTGAGAAAAAAAGTGCCGACGGACTGCAGGCCCTCAGGTGGTATAAGGAGGGGAGGATCGATCTGATAGTCCGGTATTGCAGGAAAGATGTCGAAATCACCCGCGACCTGCTCCATTTCGCCCTGGAGAAGGGGTATCTCCTTTTCCAGAACAAAGCGGCGAAAACAGTCAGATTGCCGCTGGTCCTGGAAAAGGCGATCAGCTCGGTCTGCGGGCGGAGGGATCAGGGCCAGAGCAGCGGTTGAAAAATCCAGCCGACGGTACCACCGCTGTGCTTGACCTTGACCCAGTTGTCCTGAGATGAAACCTTGGTCAGCACCACTCCTCGCTCGACATCGGCCACCACCGGCGCGGTGGCGTTCGGCTCAGAACGCATGTTGGCGCTTTTTTTTGCGTTGACAATCACGGAGTTCCCCTTGGTGACCAGCGAAGAATGGATATAGCCGGTGTCGTTTTCGTAGTCTGTCACCTTCAGCCAGTCGCCTTCCTTGCCCTGCACCATCAGAGGATAGCCTTGAAACAGCTCCATCAGCACAGGAGAATCTGTGTTGGGAGCCGTTCTGACGTTCACGCCATCCTTGACGACACTGACGTATTCAGCGGAGAGTGCAGGGCTGGCAAGCAAGGTGCACAGTGAACCGGTAACGAGAATCCTTCTGGTGAGTTTCTTCAGGTGGTGTAAAAAAGTCATAGCAATGTTCTGTAGTTGAATTGACGGGAAGATGCAGTTTCCTTACTGCCGATGACGGTTTTGAGTATCATCTATAGCACTAATACCGGTCGAAGTCAAAGCCTAGCGCGCCTAAAAAACACTGTTTCTATGACTCTACTGTTCGGGAAGATTGGATATTTCAGAAAAATGACAGGCTGGTCCGGCTGCTGTTGACAGTAACTCCGGCGCCGATCGGCAGGGTCAGGTTGTCGGCCCGGTGTCCGATTGGCAGGCCGGCCCATACCGGGATGCGGGACGATTCGCTCAGATCGAGCACCCTTTGCCAGATCCATTCCAGGGATGCGATGTCGCTACGGCCGTCCTTGCTGCCGGTTGAAAAATCGCCGAGAAGGATGGCGGAAGCTTCGCTGAATTTACCGGCAAGGGCGAGCTGGGTCAGCATCCGGTCCAGCCGGTACAGGGGTTCGTTGACATCCTCAAGGACGATTACACAGCCTTTCCAGCTGAAATCATATGGCGTCCCCAGGAGAGTGCAGAGGCTGGTGAGGTTGCCGCCTGCCAGCATTCCGTCAACCGCCGGACCGCCCCTGAGGACCTCCGTTCCGGGAAATGAGACGGTATTCCGCCAGGCCCCGGTCAGGCAGTGATAAAGCCGTTCGATGGCGGGGGATGTCGAATTCGCCAGGGTGTTCAGAACCGGACCATGAAGGCTGAGAAGCCCGGTGGCTGCCAACAGGTGATTCTGCAGGATGGTGATATCGGAAAAACCGACAAGCATCTTCGGTTGTTTTCGGATCAGGTCAAGATCGATGCCGTTCAGCATCCTCAGGCAGCCATATCCTCCACGGAGGGCCAGAATGGCAGCGGATTCCCCGTCGGCGAAGGCGCGGTTCAGCTCTTCAGCCCGTTCGGCATCACTGGCAGCGAGAAAACCGTGTCCAGGCCAGAGCCGTTCCGGATATCTGACGACAAAACCCATCCTGGCAAGGACGGCAAGGCCGTCGCGGAAGCGATCGAGAGAGTTGAGCTGACCGCCGGGGGCGATAATCTGGATGGTGTCGCCACGTTTCAGGGGAGGAGGGGCGATCCGGTTCTTCATCGGCCGTTCTTCTTCCGGTAGATGAGCCGAAGCCCCTCGAGGGTGAGGTTGGGGGAGATTTCGCTGATGGAGGAGGCGTACGGGGAGATCAGCCTGGCCATGCCGCCGGTGGCGATCACCTTCGCCTTGCCTTCATCGCCGGTCATTTCCTGGCTTATGCCCCTGCTCAGGCCATCGATCATCGCGCCATAACCGTAGAGGATTCCGCTCTTCATCGCCTGGATGGTGTTGGTCCCGATGATTTTCTCCGACCTCTCGGCCACGTCGATATGCGGCAGTTTAGCGGTCTTTCTGGCAAGGGCCTCGAGTGAGATGCCGATGCCGGGAAAGATGATGCCGCCGATGTATTCGCAGCGGGAGGTTACGCAATCGAAGGTGATCGCGGTGCCGAAATCGATGACGATCAGGTCGGTTTCAAATTGTTCCCAGGCCGCGATACCGTTGACCAGACGGTCGGCGCCGACCTCGCCGGGATTGTCGGTCTGGATGGCGATGAGGTCGCCCACGGTTGCAGCCGAGACGATCAGCGGAGGGGTCTTGAGATTTGCGGCAAGATGCTCCCGGCAGCAGTTGGTCCAGGCGGTTTCCAGGGTCGGGACGACGCTGGCGATGGCTATGTCGGTTATACCGAGCTTGTCGATGCCGGCCATGGCGAAAAGGGCGCTGTAACTGATCGCGAGCTCATCAGCGGTCATGTCCCGGTCCGACTTGAGGCGCCACTGACCGACAAGCTGGTCACCGTCGTAGAGTCCGGTGACGGTATGGGAATTGCCGATATCGATTACAAAGAGCATGGAGATGTAAGCCTTTGAGAAGTAAATAGGTTTGTCATTTCAATAAGGTTCCTGTTAAAATAGACGATGCGGGGAAAAAATGAAAGACCTGGCGGGAGCCGGGTGGAAAAAGTCGTGGCCCATCAAGGCGGGGGCCACTTGGTGCCATGTTCAGCCGAATGACAGGGACTGCGATGCAGCAAGCTATAGTAATCACTACCACATTAGAAAAGATTCAGGATGCCGAGAGCCTGGCCCGGCTCCTGCTGGAACAGCGCCTGGTGGCCTGCGCCCATGTCACAGCGCAAAGCAAAAGCCTGTATTGGTGGCAGGGAGCCATCTGCGAGGCCTTGGAATACGAACTGCGCATGAAAAGTTCGCTGGAATTGTTTCCTGAAATCGAGGCACGGATCAAAGCCGAGCATCCCTACCAGACACCGGAGATCGTTGCCACCCCCATCGTTGCCGGCAGCCAGGACTACCTGCACTGGATGGAGGCCGAACTGCGGAAATGAGCGACGAGAGAGGTTCGCGCCCAGGCGGCTATCGACGGCGCAAGATCGGTGAGTTCCAATGTCATTGCTGCAGGGAAAAGAAGCCGTTTTGCTGGAGTTGTCCCTGCGGCTTCCAGATCTGCGACGACTGTTTCAGGGAAAACAGATGGGGGATCAGCAACGGTCCGACCTGGATCTGTCCCGACTGTGAGCGCATCCGGATGATGTAAACCTGCCTGACCGCCATTTTATTGGCCATGAATATCATAAAAACACCGTATTACAATATCTTAATTCCATTCTGCTATACATCGAATGACGTCGTCTGGGCGTGATTTTTATCGCGGTTGCCAAACCGGCTGAAATGCAATAGTATGGCTTGCACATCGCAACCACGTCCTCTGCTCACAGCCGATCATGAACATATCTTCCCATAATTACGACGAAAGTAAGATTAAAACGCTGAGCTCGCTGGAACATATCCGCAAGCGTCCGGGAATGTATATCGGTCGGCTCGGCGACGGCTCCAATCAGGATGATGGGATCTACATACTGCTCAAGGAGATCGTCGACAACGCCGTCGACGAATTCATCATGGGCTTCGGCAAGCGGGTCAATATCACCATCGGCGAAAGCGGACTGGTGAAGGTCCGAGATTTCGGCCGGGGCATCCCTCTGGGCAAACTCGTCGATTGCGTTTCGACCATCAATACCGGCGCCAAGTACAATACCGATGTCTTCCAGTTCTCGGTAGGCCTGAATGGCGTCGGGACCAAGGCCGTCAATGCCCTTTCCGAACATTTCCAGGTCACCGCCTACCGTGACGGCCAGTATGCTTCTGCCTGCTTCGCCCGCGGCATCCTCTTGAAGCAGGGCGAGGGGGAAACGACCGAGAAGAACGGCACCCTGATCGAATTCCAGCCTGACAGGGAAATATTTCCAGATTTTTCCTTCGACACAGCCTTCATCGACAAGCGGATGTGGCGTTATGCCTATCTCAATGCCGGACTGAAACTGTATGTCGACAAAAATCTGTATTACTCCGCCAACGGCCTGCTCGATCTGCTGCAGAAGGAACTGGCGGAAGAGAACCTCTACACCCCGATATACTACAAGGACGAGACCCTCGAGTTCGCCTTTTCCCATACCGATTCCTACAGCGATAACTATTTCACCTTCGTCAACGGCACCTACACCAGCGAGGGGGGGACGCATCTCTCCGCCTTCCGTGAGGGCGTCTTGAAGGGGGTCAACGAGTACGCCAAAAAGGTCTTCGTCAATACCGACGTCCGGGACGGTATCGTCGGCACCCTTGCCATCAAGGTCAAGGAACCGGTCTTCGAGTCGCAGACCAAGAACAAGCTGGGCAACACCGAGGTCCGCTCGTGGATCGTCGCCAAGGTCAAGGATGCGGTCTGCAGCTCGCTGTACAAGGATACCGAGGCGGCGGAGATACTCCTCGACAAGATTCACCGCAACGAGAAGGTCCGCAAGGAGCTGCAGAGTGTCAGGCAGGAGGCCAGAGCCAAGGCCAAGAAAGTGGCGCTGAAGATCCCGCAGCTCAAGGATTGCAAACACCACCCGGCCAAGGGCAAGCCATCGCCGGAAGGCCGGCGGAACATGCTGTTCATCACCGAGGGGCAGTCTGCCTCGGGCTCGATCGTCTCAGCCCGGGATCCGATGGTTCAGGCCGTTTTCTCCCTCCGTGGCAAGCCGATGAACGTCCTCGGCCAGAAGATGGCGCTGCTCTACAAAAACGAGGAGATGTATTCGCTGATGCGGGCCCTCGATATCGAAGAATCGATTGCCAATCTCCGCTACGATCAGGTCATTCTGGCGACCGACGCCGATGTCGACGGTCTGCATATCCGCAACCTGCTGCTGACCTTTTTCCTCCATTATTTCGAGCCGCTGGTCAAGCTGGGCTACGTCTATATCCTGGAGACTCCGATCTTCAGGGTGCGCAACCAGCAGCAGACAGTGTACTGCTATTCTGAAAAGGAGAAAAACGAGGCCACCAGAGTGCTGCGGGGGCAGGGGAGCAGGCAGATGGCGGTAGAGACCACCAGATTCAAGGGCCTGGGGGAGATTTCACCGAAAGAATTCAAGCAGTTCATCGGTCCGGATATCCGCCTGAGAAACGTCACTCTTGACTCCATCAGCGAGGTCAACAAGGTGCTGGCGTTTTATATGGGAAAAAATACCCCGGACAGGAAACAGTATATCATGGATAACCTGGTCTGATCGGGGTATCCCTCTGGGGCCTCTATTCAGCATGAGGTCCCACGTCCACTCGGAACGCATACGCAATCATGGAATTCAGTCCCGGAAAACTGCAGAAGCTCTTTGAGTACAATTTTCTTGAGTACACGTCGTATGTCATCAGGGAAAGGGCGATACCTTCGATCGAGGACGGACTGAAGCCGGTTCAGCGCCGCATTCTCCAGACTCTGATCAATATGGAAGACGGTCGTTTCCACAAGGTCGCCAATGTCGTCGGCGAGACGATGAAGCTGCATCCGCACGGCGACGCCTCAATTTTTGCCGCCCTCGTCAACCTCGCGAACAAGGGCTATCTCATCGATCGGCAGGGTAATTTCGGTAATATTTATACCGGTGACCAGGCCTCGGCCGCCCGCTATATCGAGTGCAGATTATCGCCTCTGGCCAAGGAGGTCCTGTTCAACAAGGATCTGACAGAGTATATCGATTCCTATGATGGACGAACGGTCGAGCCGGTTTCTCTGCCTGCAAAAATCCCGCTCCTGTTGCTCCAGGGTTCAGATGGTATCGCTGTCGGCATGGCCACCAAGATCCTGCCTCATAATTTCTGTGAGCTGCTGGAGGCGCAGAAGAACATACTCAGAAATCAGGATGTTGTGTTGTATCCCGATTTTCAGCAGAAAGGCTATGTCGATGTAACCGATTACGAGGATGGCAATGGCAGGGTCCGGTGCCGTGCCCGGATCGAAGAGGTCAATGAGAAAACCATCGTTATCAGGGATATCCCGTTCTCCACGACCACCCAGTCGCTGACTGAATCGATCGAAAGGGCAGCAAAGGCAGGCAAGATCAAGATCGTCTCGATTAATGACTATACCGCCGAAGATGTCGAGATAGAGATCAAACTGGCACGAGGGGTTTACGCCCGGGACACCATCAAGGCGCTGTATGCCTTCACGGACTGCGAAATAACAATATCGCCGAATCTGACGCTCATTCGAGGAAATAATCCAGAAACCTCGACTGTCAGCGATGTACTGCGATACAATACGGAGAAACTGCAGGCCGACTTGACCAGGGAACTGGAGATAAACCTGGGGCGGCTGCGGGAGAAATTGCACGCACGTCTTCTCGAGCAGATCTTCATTGAAGAGCGGTTGTATAAGAATATCGAAGAAGAGACCAGTTATGCAGCGGTTGTGAGGAGTGTTGAAACTTCTCTGGTGCCTTTTACCGGTGAACTTGTCAGGGCTGTAACCAAGGAGGATATCGAAAAGCTGCTGGAAATCAGGATTAAACGTATCTCCCGTTACGATATCAACAAGCAACAGAAGGAAATTCGTGATATCCGCAAGGAAATTGCCTCAATCGAGAAAAGCCTCAAAGACATGGTTGCCTATACCATCTCCTATCTCGATGCATTACTTGAAAAATATGGCCATCTCTATCCGCGTCAGACGCAAATCAAGGAATTTTCCGAGGTGAGTGTCCGCAAGGTTGCGCCGACCAATCTACTCGTCAGCTACAATCGGGAATCCGGTTTTCTCGGTCATCAGATCAAGGATGAGGGAGACAACCAGGAGCAGAGTGTCGCCTGCTCTGAATATGACCGGCTGCTGCTGCTGTTCAATAACGGCATCTACAAGGTCGTACCGGTGGCGGACAAGCTCTTTGTCGGCCATGAACTCGAGTGGTTCGGCAAAATTGAAAAGGATATAATATTTAATGTAATTTATAGAGATGGCCAGGAAAACATCGTTTATGCTAAAAGATTCAAAACTCCGAGCTTTATCCTGGAAAAGGAGTACCGCCTCTTCGCTGAACACAAGCGATCGAAAATCCTGCTGCTGTCCTTCGGTGAGGGGAAGAGCGCCCGCGTCAGCCTGATGCCCTCGACGCGAGCAAAGAGTAACATTCTCGACATCTTTTTTGATGATTTTCTGGTGAAGAACCCGCTTGCCAAGGGTAAAAGAGTGTCAAACAGGATAGTCCGCAAGGTAGTCGAAGGGGCGCCTGACCAGCGAATACCGGAAGAAGCCAGGATGATGCCCACCCTCCCCGGGTTTTCACCGGAGAAAGAAAGTGACAATGACGGTTTGGACGCAGACGAACGGCACTCCGAAAACGATCGTGACGATCTTGATTGAGGCAGAAGCGTTCTTGACGAATAATATCACAAAAACAAATTCTTAATGACTCGCAGTTCTCCCTGTGGGTGAAGTTTTCCCTTGAGAGAGTGCTGTCCGGCGTGGATGATCTTTACAACCGCAAACTCGCCGGGCCGGAGTTCTGTCCTCCCCTCCACGTGCACGATGTGATTTGTTCCTGTTCTTCCCTGGAAGCCATTGTCGTCTGCACTTTCCACCATCAGTTCCTGCAATGTGTCTACATAGGCCCTGTTTCTCTCGAGACTTATCTCATCCTGTCTCTTTTGGTACAAAGCGAGTCGTTCTGTTTTGACCTTTTCGGGAATTTTACCGCTGAAACCAGCCGATCGAACACCTGGGCGGTCTGAGTATTTGAAGGAAAAAGAACCATGGAATCGAGCTCTCTCCAGAAGATCCATGGTCAAGGCGAAATCGGCATCAGTCTCTCCGGGGAAGCCAATGATCATGTCGGTTGTCAGCGCGAGATCAGGCCTGATTTGCCATAATTTTTCAACTCTCTCAAGATATCTGGCCACCGTATATTTCCTGTTCATCCTCTGTAGGATCGCATCAGAACCTGATTGCACCGGCAGATGAAATTGGGGGCAAAGGATTTTGATATCGCCAAAACAGGAGATGAGCTCATCCGAGAGATCTTTGGGATGGGAGGTCGTAAAGCGCAATCGCCGCAGTCCCTGGATAGCAGCAATGCGGTGCAGCAGTTGGGGGAAGGAGCAGGGCAGGGGAGTGTCTTGCGACTGCATTCCATATGAATTGACATTCTGGCCCAGCAGGGTGATTTCCTTTATTCCCTGATCCGCGAGGACTCGAATTTCTTCTATTATGTCTTCGGGATTTCGTGAAATCTCACGACCACGGGTGTATGGCACAACGCAGTACGCGCAATAATTATCGCATCCCTGCATAATGGTGACGAAACGCTTGAACGAGCGGGTAGGGTATTTCTCTTTTGCAGGGGTTGGGTGCGCTTGAGGGAGAAATGCCGGAATGCGGAAGTCACGGGACATGTCGGTGGCGACGACCGGCTTTCCTGTGGCATTGACCTTGTCTATTAAGTAATCGATTTCATATATGTTTTGTGTTCCCATGACCACATCGACATGTGGCATGCGCTGGAGCAGGCGTTCTCCCTCCTGTTGGGCTACGCAGCCAGCTACACAGATCTTCATGTCCGGCTTCCGCTCCTTGCATTTTCGCAATGCACCGAGCAGGCTCATCACTTTTTGTTCAGCCTTGGCTCGTATCGTGCACGTATTGAGGATGACCAAGTCTGCGGAGTCCATATCCCCATTTTCATGATACCCATGATCCAGAAGTACCTGACTGAGTATCTCGGAATCACGTTCGTTCATCTGGCATCCGAATGTCTTTATGAAAACGTTTTTCAACATAAATATTAGTATATAAATAAAATAATTAATCTTTTTTCAAGCATGTGGCAAGATCGGACAAGAGTTCAAAGAGTTCTTTTTCGTAGCCGCAGGGGTATTTCAAGATGACGACTCCGAATTTGTCGGTCTGATTCGAGAGAATGCCGATGTTGTCATATCCTTCGAGTATGTTTTTCAGGATGTGATATTTATCATCGGCAATACGGAGATATAGGCGTTGGAGTTGATGCATCGACGTATATTTACACAGTGACGCTGGCATCTTGCAGACCAATCTGATCCTTGAATCTCTCCAGGAGGGGCATGACGATTTCTTTGAGGTACTCTTCGGTCTGCCGCTGCGCGCGTCCTGTAAAACTTTCTTGATTGCCTATGATTTCATCAAGTTCAACGAGTGAGAAGGGGACTCGGGGGTCGTTTGCCAGTCTTGCGAGCAGGTCGTTCTCTTTTCCTTCTAGCTTGACAGCCTTTCCGGCGGCCACCGAGTGTTCTTTGACAATTTCATGGATATCCTGGCGACTCATCCCGCGGCCGACTGCTTCCATGAGTACCTTTTCAGTGGCCATGAAAGGAAGCTCGGCCTCAATGTGTTTCGATGCCTGTTTCGGATAAACAACCATATCTGACGTAATGTTCATATATAACTTGAGTATTGCGTCTGTTAGCAGAAAACATTGCGGGATGTCCATCCTCCTGATAGCTGAATCGTCGAGAGTTCTTTCGAACCATTGGTTGCTGAAAGTCGCAGCAAAGTTCGGAGCCAGGCCCATCAATTTCCTGGCTAAACCGGTCATTCTTTCGGCACGCATGGGATTTCTCTTATAGGCCATGGCAGAAGAACCAGTCTGGTTCTTTTCAAAAGGCTCCTCCTGAACTTTCAGGTTTGATAGCAAGCGAAGGTCTACGGCGAATTTATGAGCGGATGCGCCGATCCCGGCCAGGGTTTCTGCAAGCTTCATGTCGAGCTTTCGTGTATAGGTCTGGCCTGTTACAGCAAATGTTTCGGAAAAACCAAGCTTTTCTGCAACTCTCTGATCCATGGCGCGAACTTTTTCGTGGTCACCTTTGAACAGTTCGAGGAAGGTCGCCTGGGTTCCGACAGTTCCTTTGGCCCCCCGGGCCTTGAGTTGTGAAATAAAAAATTCAGCATATTCAAGATCCATAATGAGATCTTGGATATAAAGTGTGTTTCTCTTTCCAACCGTCACAGGCTGGGCGGGCTGAAAATGAGTGTAGCCAAGTGTCGGCAGAGATCGATGGGCATAGGCGAAATCAGCAAGATTCTTGATTACCTGCAGGAGGCATCCTCGAATCAACGCCATAGCCTCGCGTTGGATTATCAGATCTGTATTGCATACAACAAACTGGGACGTTGCTCCGAGGTGAATGATGCCGCTGGCCTTCGGGCATTTCAGTCCGAACTCGTAAACATGCGCCATGACGTCATGACGTATTTCTCTCTCTTTCGCAGCGGCGACTTCGTAATCGATGTTTTCCCAGTTGGCGCGCATCTCCTCGATCATCTCATGGGTTACGATCTCCGTGAGGCCGAGTTCGTGCTGCGCTTCAGCCAAGGCAATCCAGCACTTTCTCCAGGTGGTGAATTTTTTCTTTTCTGAAAACAACTGTTGCATTGCTTTGCTAGTATATCTGCTGACTAAGGGCTCCTGATAAACCTCTCTAGACATTGGCAAGGGCTCCATGGATTCAAACGATGGTTGAGGTATGATGGGCAAGATTATGAAATATGGTTATTTGGCTTGCTCAAATCTTGTAATGGCGAGAAATGGATGCGCCATCTATACCACCTTTCCGGCTCAAAGGAAACAGGTCATGAGAAAGTCGAAATCTCAATGGGATTTATATGTCGCATAATGTATATTATGTATAACATATTAACATATTGAAAATGTAGAAAATAATTCGCAGTTCTCTGTTCAGGAACAGCGTTGTAAATCAAGTAGATGGATCTGCCAATGGATTCTGCCATTGAATCTGTGCGGATTGACCGAATAGACGACATCGCAGTTTCTTTCCTCTTTCAGCACTTCGGTCCTCTCCCCCAGATTGAATCCTATTCCTTTGCATCCGCCAGAGTCTGATCTGAATGTTGCCTGAAGATGTTCGCCATTCTGGCCTACTCGGCGATATTCAATCACCTTGGCATTCCTGTCCCTGAAAACGGGACGTTCATTCCCCTTCCCCATTGGCTCCATGAGGTGAAAGAATTCGAGGTGCTCCTCATTGAGAGCTTTCTGGATTGAAAAATCAATATGCTGGTCCATGGTCGCAGGTGATTTTGCAAAAGAGAATGACTTTATGATATTGCGGCACCGGTGACGAAACGCTACGAGATCGTCCTGGTGTAGAGAGATTCCCGCGGCATACGCATGTCCTCCGAAGCCGAGAAGAATATCTTCGCATTCCTTTAGTATTTTCATTATGTTATAATTCTCGAGACTCCTGCAGGAGCCTCTCAGTGTCGACCTTCCGGCGGCTGGCGTCTGGGCTTCAGTGAGGACAATCACGGGAACGCGGAAGATTTCCAACAGCCTCGATGCGATTATCCCAAGGACGCCCTGATGGAACGGGCCAGATACTATGCAGCACTTGTCGGCAACGATTTCCTTGCGGTCGACAATTGTTAAAGCATATTCGAGGTTCTCTTTGCAGCAGGCCTTTCTTTCATGATTTATATTGTGCAACTTTTTGGCCAGTTTAACGGACTCCTCCTGGTCGTCACTGACGAGCAATCTCATTGCCAGGTCAGCGCTGGCCATCCTGCCCGCTGCATTGATTTTGGGTCCTAAATGAAATCCGATATCATCGGAGAAGATCTTTCCCTGGATAATTCCTGTCTCGGCCAGCAATGCATGAAGGCCCGGGAAGATTGTCTGCTCAAGAACCTCCAGTCCAGCGCGGACTAACACCCGGTTGGTGTCAAGCAGAGGCACCATGTCTGCAATAGTCCCAAGTGCGGTATAGGCCAGGAAATCTTTCAGATTCGGCTCCACGGTATTTGTAAAAAAGCCGCGGGTCCTGAGATGACTCCGTAAACCTGCAGCCAGGTAGAAGGCAACTCCAACGCCGGCAAGCTGCTGCCCATTGAAGCCGCAATCAGACTGGTTTGGATTGAGGACGATGCACGGCGGCAGTGTCTCGGGCAGGTCGTGATGATCTGTCACAATGGCTTCTGCGCCCCAGCGCTGCAGTTCATTGATTTCTTCAAAGTTTGATATTCCGCAATCGATTGTTATGAGAAGGAAATTGAAATCGTCAAGATCTTCGCCGATTTTCCGTAAGCGGGCAGTGTTCAGACCATACCCATCCGTGACGCGATCGGGTATATGCCAGGTTACCTTCCTGCCGATGGATCGGAAAAATGAAGCAAGCAGGGCTGTGCCTGTGGTTCCGTCGACGTCATAATCTCCCCAGAGAACGATATGGCGATCTGCTGAGAGGGCGCTGGCTATCTTTTCCACTGCTTCATGCATTCCTTTCATGACAAAAGGAGAGGGAAGACTATTGAGGCTGGGGTAGAGATACTCTTCGACCTCCCTCTGCCCTGACACTCCCCTGCTCTCCAGAATTTTTATGAATACAGGGGGGATATCTTCGTAACGGATGTGCATCTGTCAATCCGGTATAAGGGTATTATTGGCTACCGGCATAATGATTCTCCAGCCAGTGCGAAATTCGCTGGCACACGACGTCTGTTTCTTCAGGTGAATGCCATTCGATGGAGTGATTTGCATTGAACCATGTGTATTGTCGTTTGGCATACCGACGTGTATCACGGGCCAGATAATTGACCACTTCAGCCATGGTCCATGTTTTATCTAAATAATTCAACATATGTCTGTATCCGAGAGATCTCATCGAGGGGAGATCTTTCCGGTAACCTTGCTCAAGCAGGCCGCGGACTTCCTCTTCCAGGCCATATTCGATCATCTTCAGGCAGCGCTGGTTGATCCGCTGATAGAGGGCCGGGCGGTCGCAGGTGAGTCCTATCTGCAGCATATTTGCACTATCGCTGGCAAAATCAGTACTTTTCTGCCGCTCGAGATGGATCGACCACGGAATGCCGGTGACACGGTAAACCTCGAGGGCCCGAACAAGGCGGTGACGGTCATTGACATGAATTCGGGAGGCCGTAACCGGATCGCAGGCAACGAGCTCGCTGAACAGCCTCTCCGGACCTTCATCGACAATTCTCTGCTGCAAATTCATGCGGATATCGTGATCTGCAGGCAGGCACTCGAATATGCCTTCAAGCAGGGCCCTGAGATAGAGACCGGTACCTCCGGTGAGGAGCGGGATCCTGTCGCGGCGATGGATGTCTGCGATGGCGACCTTCGCATCAGCAGCAAACCGGGCGGCATCATACTGTTCGTCCGGATCGATGATATCGATGATATGGTGCCGGACCCTGGCACGTTCGCTGGGACTTGCCTTGGCGGTACCGATATCCATGAAACGGTATACCTGCATCGAATCGACGCTGACAATCTCGCAGCCGAACCTTTCGGCGATTGCCAGCGACATGGCCGTCTTGCCTATCGCTGTCGGTCCGACTAGGATGAGAATCGGCTTCGCCAACTGTGGTGCTGCAATCATTGTACTGTCGAAAAGGAAAAATGCCGCTCAAGCTGGCGGAGCCGTTTCGGTCCTATTCCTGGCACCCGCAACAGGTCTTCTTTGCAGCGGAAAATCATTCCTTCGCTGCGCAGGCGAAGTATTTCTGCCGCCATATGGGGACCGATGCCGTCTACTGTTTCGATCAGCTGTGCGTCGGCCAGATTGATGGGGATTGGCTGGAACAAAAAAGGCGCGATTTCCGGTGGAAGCAGTTCCGGGCGATCCATGGCGATGCAATCAGCAGCTCGGCATCCGGTCAGTCTGCCATTCTGCCACTGGAGTTGAAGGGTATCACTCTCACGGGATGGAGTGCTAAAATAACGTAAATACATATCCATACCTAAAACAATGAGAAAAAAGATGAGGGCGAGAGTGAAGACGATGACGATACGCCTGTCAGATTCTTCGACCGTTTCCCGGGGTTGGATCGATGGCGACGTTGGATGGGTCATGGGTTGAACCAAAAATAGTCGGGGGGGAGAAAATTGCAATGTCAAAACCGTGGCTCACCAGATTCCAGGGTTCAGTTTTCTCTTGTTTTCAGCGTCCGCATTCAGTATAGCACCTGAGCCTTACCAGTCAGACACTCCCATTTGCAGAGGAAAAAGCATGTTGCCGCAGGAACGCTTCAATATCGTTCTCGTCGAACCAGAAATCCCTCCGAATACCGGATCGATCGCACGTCTGTGCGGGGCAACCAATACCACGCTGCATCTGGTGCATCCGCTCGGGTTTTCCACCTCGGACAGGCACCTCAAACGGGCTGGTCTTGATTACTGGGAGCATGTCCATATCGTGCACTGGGAAAATCTTGATGCATTCCTCCAGGCCCAGGATGAGCGAAAACTCTTTTTCTTTACGACCAAGGTTAAAAAATCGTATACTGAAGCCTCATTCCAACCCGGAGATTATCTCGTTTTCGGCAGAGAAACGAAAGGGCTGCCGGGAGATATTCTCTCGTTGTACAATGACCGTTGTTATACCATACCGATGGAGAACAGCCACATTCGCAGCCTGAATCTTGCCATGACGGCCGGCATCGTTCTGTATGAAGCGATTCGCCAACTCGGCAGGCGCAGGCCGGATCTGTGATTCCCCTGCCAGTCTGGTGTGGAGCCTGGATTTATTCCTGTTTGTTTTCATAATTCAAAGGAGATACGTACATGGTTGATCGCATTTACAATTTCAGTCCCGGTCCTGCCGTTCTTCCCTACGAGGTTCTGGAGCAGGCTTCCCGCGATGTCGTCAATTTTCAGGGCCTGGGCATGGGGCTGATTGAGGTCAGTCATCGCTCGAAGCAGTTCATCGCAGTCATGGACGAGGCCGAGGCCCTTCTGCGCGAATTGATGGGGATTCCCGATAATTACAAAGTCCTCTTCCTTCAGGGCGGCGCTTCAAGCCAGTTTTTCATGGTGCCGATGAACCTGCTCGGTCCGGGCAAAAAAGCCACCTATCTTAACACCGGAACCTGGGCCAAGAAGGCCATCAAAGAGGCAAAACTGTTCGGAGAAGTCGAGGTTGCCTATTCGAGCGAGGAACAGAATTTCATCCGGGTGCCAAAACAGGGTGAATACACTGTCAGCCCTGATTCGGAATATCTCTACCTCGTCTCCAACAATACCATCTACGGTACGCAGTTTCCTGAATTTCCCGTCGTTGAAAAAATGATGGTCTGCGACATGTCCTCGGACATTCTGTCGAGGCCTTTCGATGTCAGCCGGTTCGGCCTCATCTTCGCCGGTGCGCAGAAGAATCTCGGACCGGCAGGCGTCACCATCGTCGTCATCCGCGAGGATCTCCTCGACCGGGCCCCGGCCACCACCCCCACCATGTTGAATTACAAGACACATGCCGACAAGGGTTCGATGTTCAATACCCCTCCCTGTTTCGCCGTCTATGTGGTCGGTCTGGTCCTGAAATGGCTGAAGGGTATCGGCGGGGTTCCGGCTATCGACAGGATCAATCGCGAAAAGGCTGCCCTGCTCTACGCCAAGATCGATGAGAGCGACTATTATCGCGGTCATGCAGAACCGGCCTCCCGCTCGCTGATGAACGTCACCTTCAACCTCGCCACTCCTGCGCTTGAAGCAAAATTCGTTGCCGAGGCAGAGGCCATCGGCCTGAACGGCCTGAAAGGGCACCGCTCGATCGGCGGCTGCCGGGCTTCCATCTACAACGCCTTCCCAAGTGAGGGAGTTGCGAAGCTGGTGTCATTCATGAGCGAGTTCGAGAAGGCTAACCCTGTCTGACCGCAAAAGCCCAGATGCACTATGAAGGAACAATCATCCGACCTCCCAGCGAGGCGTATTCGATCATCCTCCAGGTGACGGTCGGATGTTCCTACAACAAGTGCACGTTCTGCGGCGCATTCAAGGATAAACATTTCCGGGTCAAGTCCGACGAGGAGATAGACGACGATCTCCAGTTTGCCGCCAGATACTGCCGGAAACAGAATCGTGTGTTCCTGGCAGATGGTGATGTCCTTATCCTCCCGCAAAAACGTCTTTCCGCTCTGCTGATCCGGATACGCAGCGCTCTCCCGTGGGTCAAGAAGATTTCACTGTATGGCAACGCCCGGTCCATCCGGGCCAAGACCGCTGAGGATCTGGCTGCCCTGAAGAAACAGGGACTCGATCGTATCTATATGGGGCTGGAAAGCGGATGCGACGAAGTACTTGAAATTGTCTGCAAGGGTGAAACCTCCGAAAGCATGGTGGAAGCTGCGAAAAAAGTCAACGAAAGCGGAATGTTTCTTTCAGCAACAACCTTGCTGGGGCTGGGGGGGGTGGAACTGTCGGAACAACATGCCCGGCAGTCAGCGGAAACTCTCAATCGCATGGCTCCGCGACAGGTTGCCGCCCTTACCCTGATGCCGATGCCCAACACCCTGCTCGGCAGGCAGTTCCGGAACGGCCTGTTCCGTCTCCCCGACCAGCTGGGCATTCTGAAGGAGTTGCGGGTCCTGGTGGCAGGGCTTGAACTCTCCCATTCGATGTTCCATGCCAATCATGCCTCAAATTATTTGCCGATCGAAGGCATCCTCAGCAAGGACAAGGCAAAAATCATTGCGGCAATCGATTCCGCCCTTGCCGGTCAAATGCCTCTCGTGCCCGAAAACATGAGGACCTTATGATGGATAACCGGACAGACCTGCGCAACCTCGATCAGAAAGGGCTGATCCGTTTCGTTGAGTCTCTCGGCCAGCCGGCATTTCGCGGCAAGCAGATGATGCCCTGGATCTACCGGCCCGGAGTCAGCCGAATCGAGGAGATGACCGACCTGGCCAAGGCCTTCCGGGAGGTCCTCGGGCAGCACGCCTATATCTCCAGGTTCACTGACCCGATTATTGATCAATCGACGGATGGTACGGTCAAATTCGGTTTTCGTCTGCACGACGGCCATATCATCGAATCGGTCCTTATCCCCGAACCTGACCGGAATACGCTGTGCATCTCCTCCCAGGTCGGCTGCGCGATGCACTGTTCCTTCTGTCTGACCGGCACCATGGGCATCGTCCGCAACCTTACGGCGGCGGAAATCGTCAACCAGGTCTGTGCCGCACGCGACCATCTGCTCGCTCAGCCAGCGGAGACGCTGATCGGTCCGCGCGCTGTCACCAACCTCGTCTACATGGGGATGGGGGAACCGCTGAACAATCTCGAGAATGTCCTGACCTCTCTCTCCATTCTGACCGAACAGAAAGGGCTCGACCTGACCGGCCGCCGCATCACTGTCTCGACATGTGGTATTGTGCCGAAGATGCATGAACTTGGCAGGCGGTCCACCGCCAATCTGGCGATCTCACTCCATGCCGTCGATGACGAGACACGCAACAGATTGATGCCGGTCAACAAGGTCTATCCGCTGGATGAATTGTTTGAGGCATGTCGAACCTATCCGATGCCGAAGAGGCGAAGAATCATGTTCGAATACCTGATGCTGGACGGCGTCAACGATTCTGCAGCCGAAGCACGGGAACTGGCGCGGCGATTGCGTAAGATCCCGTGCAAAATCAACCTTCTTCCCTATAACAACTGTCCTGATCTGCCTTTTCACAGCTCGCCGATGGAGAGGATACTGGCCTTTCAGAAGATCCTGATGGACGCCCATTATTCGGTTTTTATCAGGAGCAGCCGCGGGGCGGATATCCTTGCCGCCTGCGGTCAGCTTGCCGCCCACGGCAATGTGTAGCCAAGGAGGGAATAATGCCAGAATTATACAAGACCAGTGCGTGGGAATTCCTGGAGAAAAGCAGTCACGACAGGGAAACCATCAGGCACCGGCCCAGGCCTGAGATTGCCGACACGGCCCGGTACAAGACGTATCCGGATGCTGAAAAAACAGAGCTTCCCGTCGAATGGTCGCCGCAGGAGGCGCGTATTCAATCCCTCCTGCAGCAACGTCGCTCGCTGCGCCGCTACAACAGCACCGAGCCGCTGGAGCTGAGCGATCTCTCGTTTCTGCTCTGGGCCTCCCAGGGGATTACCGCCAGGATGGGCGGCCACTTCCTCAGGACGTCGCCTTCGGCTGGAGCGCTCTATCCGATTGAAACCTATCTGGTTGTCGAGAATGTGACGGGAGTCGAGTCCGGCCTCTACCATTTCGATGTCGGTCATTTCCAGCTGGAAAAACTTTCCGCCAAGGTGCGAAGCACCGAGGCCGCCCGTGTCTGTCTGAACCAGGACTTCATCGTTGACGCGCACCTGGTTTTTTTCTGGACGGCCGTGTTCCGGCGGTCGATGGCCAAATATGGCGAGAGGGGCTTCCGCTACCTCTTCCTCGATGCCGGCCATGTCTGCCAGAATCTGCTGTTGGCCGCGGAAGCACTTGACTGCGGGGGGTGTCCTATAGCCGCCTTTTATGATCAGGAGGCCAACCGTCTGCTGGGGATCAACGATAAACACGAGACGCTGGTCTACGCTGCCAGCATCGGCAGAAAATAGGCCAGCGGCTGCAAGGGCAAGCGAGAAAGTGTTTCTCAGAGTTCGGATTCCCAGTCGGAGACAATTGATCGCGGCAGTGCTGACAGGTCGATAGCCATTGCCGCCGCTATTCCGGCCCGCAGGGCTTTGGCGTTCATTTCCTCCGTCCCTTTCGGTACCCTGGCCAGCAAAGCCTTCTCCAGATTTTCCATTGAAACCTGGCCGCACAGATATCCTACAGCCCCCAGGGCGACCATGTTGGCCACCAGTTCCCGGCCGATCTGCTGCCTGGCAATCTGGGTAAAAGGAATGGACACGGCACGGCTGGTGGGAACCTGTTCGACGAGGCCGGAATCGACTATCAGCAGCCCGTCGGATTTCAGGTCAAAGAAATAGGCGTCGCAGGCTGCCTGGGTCATCGCCAGCAGCAGGTCGACCTGCAGGGCCTTGGGGTAGTCGATGGGACCGTTGGAGACGACGAGTTCCGCCTTGCTCTTCCCCCCCCTCGCCTCCGGCCCGTAGCTCTGTGTCTGGCAGACGTTCCTGCCATCGAGGGCACCGATTGCCTCAGCCAGGACGACGGCAGCGGTGATGATCCCCTGTCCGCCGGAACCGCTGAATCGGATCTCATACCGCATATTATTCTTCATAGCGCTTCACCCCGTTCTTGGCCTTTTCTTCAGCGATCCTGTTCGCCTCGGCCTGGGCAGCCAGACGGACACGGTCGTACTCTTCGGTGGATACGGGCTTCTCGACGTCGCACAGCACACCGATGGTGAATTTGCCCCGCATCTCCTCTGCAGACATCTTTTCGGCCTTGTTCACCTGGACGGCATTTTCCTTGAAGCTGTTGATCATCTGGACGGCATTGCCGAGCTTGTTCCGCCTGCCGTGCTGGACGTGGCAGTTGGAGATGACTTCGACCACGGAAAAACCACGTTTGACGATAGCCTGTTCGATCATCGTCCGGAGGTGGGTAGTGTGATAGACTGTCCCGCGGGCAACAAAGGAGGCACCCGCGACGACTGCCAGTTCAGCGATATTGAAGGCGTGTTCGACGTGGCCGTAGACGGAGGTGGTCGATTTGCTGCCGTACGGGGTGGTCGGCGAGTACTGTCCGCCGGTCATTCCGTAGGTATTGTTGTTGATGATGATCGCGGTAAGGTTGAGATTCCGCCGGGCGGCATGGATAAAATGATTGCCGCCGATGGCTGTTGCGTCGCCATCGCCCATGACGGCGATCACAGAAAGCTGTGGCCGTGCCAGTTTGACGCCGGTTGCAAAAGTGAGCGCCCGGCCGTGGGTGGTATGGATGGTGTTGAAATCGACATAGGTCGGCAGCCTGCCGGAACAGCCGATGCCCGATGCCAGAACGACATTGTCTTTCGGCAGTTCGAGATGGTGGATGGCCCTGAGCAGGGCGTTCATGACAATGCCGTTGCCGCAGCCAGGACACCAGACGTGAGGGAATTTCTTGTCATGGCGAAGATACTCCTGACGGATGATTTCTGCTGGTTCCAACATATTCTGCTCCTTGATCCTTTGGCGGGAAGGGACGGCGGCGGTATCCTGAATTATCACACTTTGAGGAGATATTTCAGGATCTCGTTCGGGGTAATCAGATGGCCGTCTATCCGGTTGTGCTTGATAATCCTGGTGCCGGCCTGGTTGACCCGGTGGATCTCCCTGCTGATCTGCCCCATGTTCATCTCGGGGACGACCACGGTCTTGCACTGCCTGAGCGCCGAGTCAACAACCTTGCGCGGGAACGGGAAAAGGGTGACGAGCTGTACCATCCCCGCCTTGATGCCCTGTGCACGGGCATCCCTGACCGCCCTCATGGCCGATCTCGCCACCGAGCCGTAGGCGATCACGCAGATTTCCGCATCCTCCATCTCAAACGACTTGGTTACCACAATCTCATTGAAACCCTTAGTGATCTTGCTGTGCAACCGGTTGAGAAACTGTTCAACCTCCTTGGGCTGCTGCGTCGGGAACCCGCGTTCGTCGTGAACAAGGCCGGTGACATGATGACGATAGCCGTCACCGACCGCGGACATGTCGGGCACCCCGCGATTGTTGTCTGCATAGGGTTTGTACCACTCCGGCGGTACACTCGGGGTGATCCGGTCAAAAACCTGGATCTCGCTCTGCTGAGGCAGTATAACCGATTCGCGGGTGTGGGCGACAACCTCGTCGGAGAGGATGATAACCGGGACCCGGAATTTCTCAGAGAGGTTGAAGGCCTTGATGGTGACCGAGAAGCATTCGCTGACCGACGAGACGGAAAGGACGATGATCGGGTGGTCTCCATGAGTTCCCCAGCGCGCCATCTGGACGTCACCCTGGGCGACGCTTGTCGGCAGGCCGGTGCTCGGACCGCCGCGCATGACGTTAACCACGACGCAAGGAACTTCGGCGATACAGGCATAACCGAGGTTTTCCTGGATCAGCGAGAAGCCCGGTCCGCTGGTGGCGGTCATCGATTTGACTCCGGCCAGGGAGGCCCCGATAATTGCCCCCATCGAGGCAATTTCGTCCTCCATCTGGATGAAGGTTCCCCCGACCTGCGGGAGGCGGACGGACAGTACTTCGCTGATCTCGGAGGCCGGAGTGATCGGATATCCGGCAAAGAATCGGCAGCCGGCGGCGAGGGCGCCCTGCACGATCGCTTCATTCCCCTGCAGAAGGACTCTTTTCTGGCCTTCACTTGCTCCCATCGTTCTTCCTCCTCCGGTCGGGATACCGATCTTTCACGGTGATGGCGAAATCAGGACAGTGGGCCTCGCAAAAGCGGCAGCCGATGCAGTTGTCCATGTCATCGATGTAGGGTTTGCCGGTCTCGTCCTGCAGGATGATCTTCTGGGGACAGAGGGCGCTGCAGATCCCGCATGACTTGCACCACTCGTAAAAGAAGGTGACGGTGAAGAGCGGCTTGATCTTCTGACCTTTCTTCCCCCGGTATTCGATTTCGGGGTCAAGGGCGGCGGGGTCCGGTGGCGCGGGTGAGGCGGTATCTTGAGGACTTGCGGCTGGGTGGTTTTCCGGGGCTGTGTCGTTATCCGGTGTACGGGCCTTCTTTTTCTGCATATCTCCCTCGAAGTTCATGGGTGGTGTCCAGGCGAGACATTGCCGTTGGCAGTGCAAAAAACTGGGAATTCTTTTCTATCTGCAAGTCATAAATATTTCAAGGAGTACATGAAGGGTAATGGATTATATTCCAAAATGTTTTACAATTTTGTCGTTCTGGTTTGCGATCCGTGACCTCATTGGCAGATAGGTCATCGGCCTCTTTGGTGCGGGAGGGTTGCCTGGTGATCTCCGATGGCCTCTCACAACGAAAAGACCAGGTTCAGGCAGCCGATGGCGAAGCCGAGTATCGCCCCGAACAGGTTGATATATTTGAATTGTTCTTCCATGATCGACAGCAGCAGCCGTTCCAGGCGGAGCAGGTCGAGGGAATTAATCTTTTCGGCGACGATATGTTTGATATTGAGCGAATTGACCAGGCCGGGCACCTCTGTTGCCAGCATGTTGGAGGCCATGGACTGGATAGAACGGTAAATTTCCTCGCGGACGTCGGCGGGGAGCAGATTCGACAGCTTGCCGATCGGCTTCTGCAGCAGGGCGTTCAACATCGTTTCGATCATCGGGTCGAGGGTCGCCAAGGTCTCCCGGCTGCGCAGCAATGCCGTGCTCTCCTCGACAATCCAGCTCTTGCCTTTCTTCAGACCAGGCAGGCCGACAAGGTCGACAAGGGCAGTGCCGACGGAGAGATTGCCGCCATCGATGGAGATCTCGATGTTCGTCTTCAGCATCGATGCCAAGGCTGCATGTACATCCTGCTGCTGTAATAGCGGCAGAAGCCTCCCGCTGAGGCCGCGGCAGAATCGTTCGACCCTGATGTCGTCCTGTACCGGGAAGATGGCATGGACGGGTTGATCGAGAAGGTTCAGAAAACGGCCGGAGAGGACCTCCGCCACCTTGTTCCGGACCTCTTCGCTCTGGAGCCAGCCGGCGATGTCCTCGTCCTTGTTGGCAAGATACTCGCGGATTTTCTGCTCCACTGTCTCCATATTGATGAAGCCGCGGGCCATGGCCGCCATCGGGCCCATCGAGGAAATGAAACCGTCTACCCCTTCCCTTGCCCCCCTGACAATCCGATCGCGAACATCGGGTTCCTGCAGTATCGCCGATAAGCGTAGCAGCAGACTGGGCGTTTCCTGTTCGATCAGGTCGAAGACCGTCTGCTGGAGAGTTTTCGGCAGGATATCACGCAAGGCCTTATCCTGCTGGATGATGCCGTAGACCTTCTGCTGGCAGAATTCTTCCAGCCAGTGCTGCATTGCCTGACCAGAAAGCATCCGGCCAAGACTTTCCTCGAGAAAACGGTAGGCGTTTTCCCTCTCTCCGCCGGTCAGCACCCTGCCAACTTCGCGAGAGAGAAAATGATCAAGCCTTTTTTCTATCGCATCCCCTACCCTGCGGGCAAATTCGGGTGATTGGATGAAAGTGTGAATGTGATCCTTGACCTGAAACCTGATGGTCTTGACCGCAATGTCGAAATAGATCTGGAATTTTTGCGGAACAATCGAGGAGACGGGTCCGAGTTCGCGATGCAGCAGGCTGCCGACCCGTTCTTCGATGAGACTGTAAAGGTGGCGCTGGAACGCCGGCTGGGTCAGGGCATGGCCGATCTCCTTGCTGGTCAGCAGGTGGTCGCCAACCATTTCACCCATGTTGGCGGCAAGCTCATGCCGTTTCGACGGAATGACCCCCGGGGTCATCGGAACCCTGATTCCCAGGACACGCCAGGCCTTCAGCGGCCTGAACAGCATTTTGATCGCCACCTTGTTGGTGACATAGCCGATCAGGGCGCCGAGCGCGGGAGACGCGATGTACTGCAGAGAGGAAGGCAGTTCAGTTGGTACGAAGGACATAATCGACAATCTCCAGTGGCTGGTCGACGATCAGGTCGGCCCGGTGTTCCTCCAGTTCCCGGCGCTCTCGAAAGCCCCAGAGGACGCCGATGGTAAACATCCCGGCCGATTTGCCAGTCTGCATATCGGTGGCTGTATCGCCGATATAGAGGCATTGCGAAGGCGCAAGCCGCATCAGTTTCGCGATCTCTATCGCCCCTTGCGGGCTGGGTTTCCTCGCGACTTCCGGCCGCTGACCGAAAACGACCTCGAAATAGTGTTCCGGGAAGAAATATTCGACAAAATCCCTGGTGAAACCGTGAGGTTTGTTGGAGAGCACGGCAATTTTCAACCCGCTGTTTTTCAGGCCGCGCAACATATCACGGATTCCTGGATAAGGGCAACTGTTTATCCGCCAGTTCCTGGCGTAGCTGTCAATGAACTGCTCCTGGCAGAAGCGGCATTGCTCTTCGGTCGCCGTTGCGGGCAGAATCCGCCTGATCAGTGTGCTGACGCCGTCACCGACGAAATATCTGTAGGCGTCGACCGGATGTTGCGGAAAGCCGGCTCCGGCAAGCACTGAGTTTGCGGTTTCCGCCAGGTCGCGGAGGGAATCGACAAGGGTGCCGTCAAGATCGAAAATGGCTGCTCGAAAGGGCATGGGCTGCATTGTTCCGGGTTAGGTTGAAACTGAGGTGACGGTGTCCAACGTTCAGTGCTGTTGACGTTGTATATACCTAAAACTGCATCATTATAGCGGAAAGTGCCGGAAATAGTCCTTTCTTTTTTCCGGCAATATTATACAATCAAAGACGGTCAGCGAGGCTTGTCAACTTGATCTTTTCCCGTAGAGGTGTGTTATGTGGTTTGTCAGGTTCATATCGTCGTCGATTGGCAAAAAACTGATCATGGGATCAACGGGCCTGCTCCTGCTGCTCTTTCTCTGCGCCCATGCAGCCGGGAACGCAACGATCTACATGAGCAGCGAGGTTTTTCAGAGCTACGCCGATGAGCTGCACAGCCACCCGCTTATCGTCCTGGTCTTCAGTACCATCATTTTCTTCCTTTTTCTCATCCATATCGGCCTCGGGCTGTATCTTTTCTTCCAGAACAGAGTAGTAACCCCTTCCCGTTACACGGTTGACAAAAAACAGGCGAAGAATTCCTTCGCCGCCAACACCATGCCTTACACCGGGCTGTTCATCCTGCTCTTCGTTCTGATCCATGTCTTCAATTTCGGCTTCGGCCCGGAAGACGTACCGATCAGCGAAACGGTCAAGACCGTGCTCAGCGGTTTTTTCTACGGCCTGTTTTACCTGGTTGCCTTTTTCGTACTGGCCATCCATCTGAGCCATGGTTTCTGGAGCATGCTGCAGACCTTCGGCATCAATCATCCACGCTACAACACGCTGATTGCCAGGCTGACGTTTATCATTCCCGCGTTTTTCCTCCTGCTTTTCGGCGGGATCCCCCTGTACTTCATGTCCGGTGCAGGCGCTTCGTTCTGAAATAACGCAGTAGATCTTCCGCGGCGCCAACCGCCGCACGTCCGAAACCAGAGGGATCAACAATGAAACTCGACCCACGCATTCCATCCGGAGATCTGGCCCAGAAATGCGATAATCACCGCTTCGCCAGCAAACTGGTCAATCCGGCCAACCGCAGGAAATTCACCGTCATTGTCGTCGGCACAGGACTGGCTGGGGCGTCGGCCTCGGCAACCCTTGCCGAGCAAGGGTACAACGTCAAGACCTTCTGCATTCAGGAC
>WBUQ01000161.1 GCA_008933635.1 Desulfobulbaceae bacterium
GATCCTTCCTTTTTCCTGAACAGTGAAAACAATCCCATCTCAGCTCCCCTCTTTCCCTCCCTTCTTTTACAGAATGAACCGGCTCAGGTCCTGGTCCTCGACGATATCCCGCAGCTGTTCGCGCACGTAGTCGGCGGTGACGACGAACCGGGTCTCGCCGCGCTCGGATGCGTCGAACGACAGGGCGTCGAGCACCCTCTCCATTATCGTGTGCAGGCGCCTGGCACCGATCTCCTCGGTCCGCTGGTTGACCTCGACGGCAATGCCGGCCATCTCCTCGATCGCGCCGTCCTCGAACACCAGCTCGATCCCCTCGGTGGCCATCAGGGCCACGTACTGCTTGGTCAAGGCGTTTTCCGGTTCGGTGAGGATGCGGACGAATTCCTCCCTGCCGAGCGAGTGGAGCTCGACCCGGATCGGGAAACGGCCCTGCAGTTCGGGGATCAGGTCGGAGGGCTTGCTGACGTGGAAGGCGCCGCTGGCGATGAAGAGGATATGGTCGGTCTTGACCATGCCGTGCTTGGTGGTCACCGTCGAACCCTCGACGATCGGCAGCAGATCGCGCTGCACCCCCTCGCGGGAGACCTCAGGTCCGTGTGCGCCGCCGCCGCGCGAGCAGATCTTGTCGATCTCGTCGAGGAAGACGATCCCCGATTCCTCGGTGCGCCTGAGCGCCTCCTTCATGACCTTCTCCATGTCGACCAGCTTCTCGGTTTCCTCCTTGGTCAGGGCCGCCAGGGCCTCCGGCACCTTCATCGTCCGTTTCTTCTTCTGCCGCGGGAACATCTTGCCGAGGGCATCCTGGATGCTCGACTGGATGTCCTCGAGTCCGGAGGTCGTCATGATCTCGACCATCGGCGACGACTTCGGCTCGCGCAGGTCGACCTCCAGTTCGCGGTCGTCGAGTCTGCCCGCCCTGAGCATCTGCCGGAATTTCTCGCGGGTGGCGCTTTCCTTGGGCGGCTGCCCGGTCCCGACCGGCAGATCGCTCGGTCGGAGGGTGAACGAGTGCTCCCCGGACGGCCCGCTGGTTGAGAGCGAGGAAGGCCCGGGCGGCAGCAGCAGATCGAGGATGCGGTCTTCGGCGTTGGCCTCGGCCAGGCCCTCGATCCGCTTCTTCTCCTCCTCTTTGACCATGCTGATCGCCAGTTCGACCAGGTCGCGGACCATCGATTCGACGTCACGGCCGACATAGCCGACCTCGGTGAACTTCGAGGCCTCGACCTTGATGAAGGGCGACTGGGCCAGTGTCGCCAGGCGACGGGCGATCTCGGTCTTGCCGACCCCGGTGGGGCCGATCATGATGATGTTCTTCGGGGCGATCTCCTCCCTGAGCGGCGACGGCACCTGCCGGCGGCGCCAGCGGTTGCGCAGGGCGATGGCCACCGAGCGTTTGGCGGCGGCCTGGCCGACGATGTACTTGTCCAGTTCCGTGACGATTTCGCTGGGGGTCAGTGCTGCTGTTTCGATCATATGGATTCAACAATAATGGAATGGTTGGTGTAGACGCAGATGGAGGCGGCGATCTCCAGCGAAGACCGGCAGATGGCCTCGGCATCGAGGTCGCTGTGGTCGATCAGGGCCAGCGCCGCGGCCTGGGCGTAGGGACCGCCGGAACCGATGGCCAGTATTCCCCGATCGGGTTCGATGACGTCGCCGGTGCCGGTCAGCAGCAGGGAGTGGTCGCGGTCGACCGCGATCAGCATCGCCTCGAGCCGGCGCAGCATCTTGTCCATCCGCCAGTCCTTGGCCAGCTCGACCGCGGACCGCATCAGGTTGCCGTTGTACTGCTCCAGCTTCTGTTCGAGCTTGTCGAAGAGGGTGAAGGCATCGGCGGTGGCGCCGGCGAAACCGGTGATCACCTTGTCGTGATAGAGCCGCCGGACCTTGCGGGCCTGGTGTTTCATCACCGTGTTGCCCAGCGAGACCTGGCCGTCGCCGGCGATGGCGACCCTGCCCTTGTGGCGTACCGCCAGGATGGTTGTCGATCGTATCTTCATCGTTCTCTCATGCTGTAAAGTGGTTCGGAACCGGCCTGCCGGGCCGGGCATGGCAGACAGGGGCATCATTCTTCCTTTGCGCGGGCCAGGGGGTGCGCCTGGTCGTAGACCTCGCTCAGGTGGTCGAGCGTCAGGTGGGTATACCGCTGGGTGGTGGACAGGCTGGCGTGGCCGAGCAGTTCCTGCACCGAGCGCAGGTCCGCCCCCATCTCGAGCAGGTGGGTGGCAAACGAGTGCCGCAGGGCGTGCGGGGTGACGATCTGGCTGATGCCCGCCCGCTCGCCGTAGAAGCGGACCAGCCTCTCGACGCTGCGCGAGGTCAGCCTGCCGCCGCGGCCGTTGAGAAAGAGCGGCGCCCTATCGACCGGCCTGTTCCGCGCTGCCCGCTCGGCGAGCAGCACATCCCGCTGGCTCAGCCAGCCGCGGACGGCCTCCAGTGCCGGCCGGCCGACCGGCACCAGCCGCTCCTTGCGACCCTTGCCGCGTACCTTAAGCACTTCCTCGGCAAAATCAAGATCGGCGATGTCCCGCGTCACCAGCTCGGAGACCCGCATGCCGGTGGAATAGAGCAGTTCGAGGATCGCCCGGTCGCGGGCCATGAAGGTGTCCTGCTCCCCGGGCGTGTCCAGGAGCAGGAATGTTTCGTCCACGGTGAGGAAAACCGGAATATAGCGATGGACCTTGGGCCCGGCGATGCCGGCCAGCGGGTCGGCGGTCAGGATCTTACCGCGCAGCAGGAAACGGACAAAGGTCCTGAGCGCGGACAGCTTGCGGCAGACCGTGGCGGCGCTGTTGCCCCGATGCAGGCTGACTACGTAGGCACGGATCGTCGCCGGGGTCATCGCCGCCGGCGTCATCCCGCGGCCGAGACTGGCGGCGAACTCGACGAGGTCGTGGTGGTAGCCGCTGACGGTATGGATCGAGTATCCCTTTTCGTTTTCCAGCCAGCGGATGAAGGCGGCGATCGAGTCGTTCATCGGGTTGTCCGTTGCGGAGTTCAGATTGCGGGCATGCGGGGCAATGAGCGCTTGCAGGTTGTCCACCATGTCGAATATACTGCGCTGCGACATCCGGGCGCCAGCAGTTCTTCTAGCCGGAAAACGGCAGCGGTTCAACGTTCTTTTCATCCCCCTCCCGACAACCATTATGGCCCAGAAAACCTTTGAAGCGGCGATGGCCCGCCTCGAACAGATCACCGAGGAACTCGAGGATGGCGAGATCAGTCTCGACAAGAGCCTGAAAAAATTCGAGGAGGGCATCAAGCTGGCCGAATTCTGCAACGCCCAGCTGACCGAGGCCAGAGCCCGCGTCGAGATGCTGGTCGAGAAGGATGGCCGCCTGCAGAGCATTCCCTTTGAAGGACCGGACCGTGGAGATACAGACCTACCTGAGTGAGCGGCGGCGGATGGTCGACGAGGCCCTCCAGACGTACAGTCTCGCAGCCGAGGGCCCGTTCGCCCGCCATATCGAGGCGATGCGCTACAGCCTCTTCGTCGGCGGCAAACGGATCCGGCCGATCCTCTGCCTGGCGGCGGGGGAGGCAATCGACGCCAGCGGCGCGGCCACGGCAAACCTGCTGCCGGTGGCCTGTGCGCTCGAGTGCATCCATACCTACTCGCTGATCCATGACGACCTGCCGGCGATGGACGACGACGCGCTCCGCCGCGGCAAACCGACCAACCATGTGCTGTACGGCGAAGCCGGGGCGATACTGGCCGGCGACGGGCTGCTGACCTGGGCCTTCGACCTGCTGACCGATCCGTGCCGTTCAGCCATTACCGCCGAGCGGCGGCTGGCCATCGCCCACTGCATCGCCAGGGCCGCGGGCCCCCTGGGCATGGTCGGCGGACAGTCGCTCGATATCGCCAGCGAGCACAGCGATATCTCCTTTGATACCCTGCAGACTATCCACCGCAGCAAGACCGGGGCCCTGATCACCTGCTCGATAGAGGCAGGTGCCATCGGCGCCGGGGCCTCCGGCGACCAGGTCGCGGCCATGGTGCAGTACGGCAGGCAGATCGGCCTCGCCTTCCAGATCGTCGACGACCTGCTGAACGTCACCTCCAGCACCGAACAACTCGGCAAGGCCGCCGGCAGCGATGCTGCCCACGGCAAGGCCACCTACCCAGCCTTCTTCGGCATCGAAGGTACCCGCGCCAGGGCCGCCGATGCCGTCTCGCAGGCCAGGGACGCCCTCGCCGCCTTCGACGGCAAGGCCGATCCGCTCAGGGCGATCGCCGATTACATCTACTCCCGGACCAGCTGACAGCCCGCTGCTGCAACACGTCCCCGCCGGAGCGTGCCGTCGAAGAAAAATCAGGCACAACGGCGGGATTGTGATTATACTGGCCGAATACCAGGAAAACAGTGCATCCCGCTCCATCACCACACCGACCATGCTGAACACACCGACAGGCTTCCGACTCAAGCCGCTGCTGACGGATATCGACTCACCGGCCGATATCCGCGGCCTCACCATACCCGAACTGGACGCCCTGGCCGCGGAAATCCGCGACCTCATCATCAGGACGGTATCGCAGACCGGCGGCCATCTCGCCCCGAGCCTCGGCGTCGTCGAGCTGACCATCGCCCTGCACTACGTTTTCAACACCCCGGAAGACAAGCTGATCTGGGATGTCGGACACCAGAGCTATGCCCACAAGATCCTCACCGGCCGCCGGGAATCGTTTGCCACCCTGCGGCAGCACAAGGGCATCAGCGGTTTTCCGAAATGCCGGGAGAGCGAATTCGACGCCTTCGAGACCGGCCACAGTTCCACCTCGATCTCCGCCGCCCTCGGCATGGCCCTGGCCCGCGACATCAAGAAGGAGGCGCACCGGGCGATCGCCGTCATCGGCGACGGCTCGATGACCGCCGGACTGGCCTTCGAGGCCCTGAACCATGCCGGACACCTCGATCGCAACCTGATCGTCATCCTCAACGACAACGAGATGTCGATCTCCCCCAATGTCGGCGCGCTGTCCTCCTTCCTCAGCCGCAAGCTGAGCGGCAAGACGATGCGGCGGGTCAAGGCCCATATCGAGGAGAGGCTGGGCCAGCTCTCCAACGTCGGCGAAAACATCCTCAACGTCCTGCGCAAGAGCGAAGAGAGCTTCAAGAGCTTCTTCACCCCCGGCATGCTCTTCGAAGCCCTGAAGTTCGACTATATCGGACCGATCCAGGGCCATGAACTGGAAGACCTGATCGAGACCTTCGAGACCGTGCGCGACACCAGCCACGGGCCTGTACTGATCCATGTGCTGACCAAGAAGGGCAAGGGCTACCTGCCGGCTGAAACGAATCCCGGTCTCTACCACGGGGTCGGTCCCTTCGACATCGCCAGCGGCAAACCCCATTCCTCGAACGGGTCGATCAGCTACACCGAGGTCTTCGGCAGCACGATGATCCAGATGGCGATGAGCGACAGGAGGATCGCCGCCATCTCCGCGGCCATGGTCACCGGCACCGGTCTGAGCAATTTCGCCCAGCAGTTCCCGGAGCGGTTCTTCGACGTCGGCATCGCCGAACAGCATGCCGTCACCTTCGCCGCCGGTCTCGCCTCCCAGGGCCTGCGGCCGGTGGTGGCCATCTACTCGAGTTTCTTCCAGCGGGCGCTGGACCAGATCATCCACGATGTCTGCATCCCGAAACTGCCGGTGACGCTGGCAATCGACCGGGCGGGCGTGGTCGGCGACGATGGCCCCACCCACCACGGGGTCTTCGACCTCTCCTTCCTCCGCTTCATCCCCAACCTGGTCCTGATGGCGCCGAAGGACGAGGAGGAACTGCAGCACATGCTCTACACCGCCGTCACCCTCGGCGGGCCTGCCGCCGTCCGCTATCCCAGGGGGCCCGGCGAGAAGGTCGAACTTGCCGCAACCCTCGTCAAGCTGCCGATCGGGCGCGGCGAACTGCTGCAGGAGGGCGACGACATCCTGCTGCTGCCGGTGGGCAACAGGGTCCACCCGGCACTCCGGGCCGCCGACGGCCTGCGCAAGCTCGGCATCAACGCCGCCGTCATCAACCCACGCTTCATCAAACCGCTGGATGCCGAACTGATCTGCACCTGGGCCAAACGCACCGGCCGGGTGATCACCGTCGAGGACAATGTCCGGCAGGGAGGCTTCGGCAGCGCCGTGCTCGAGCTCCTCAGCCAGCACAACATCACCCCGCTCGCCACCTGCTGCCTCGCCTACCCCGACACCTTCATCGAGCATGGTCCGCAGGCGGTGCTGTGGAAAAACCACCACCTCGACTCCCCTGCGATCATCGGGGCGGCGATCAAGATGATGCACCGGGAGGACTGATCGCCCCTTCCGGCCGTCCCGTCACCGCCTGCCCCCGCCATCCGGAGCCAACCCGATGAAGATCCTCGCCGTCGCCGATCGCGTCACCACCATGCTGGTCGAACCGGTCCTCGGTTCGGCCGGCCTGGCCGACATCGGCCTGATCGTCTCCTGCGGCGACCTGCCGCCGGAGTTCCTCTCCAGGCTGAGGGCCCGCTTCGACGTACCGCTGCTCTATGTCCTCGGCAACCACGACCTGCGCTACGGCACCTCGCCGCCCCGCGGCTGCCAGTGCATCGACCGACGGATCGTCAGGCACCGCGGACTGCGGATCCTCGGTTTTTCCGGCAGCAGGTGGTACAATGGCAACATCAACCAGTATACGGAGAAAGAGATGGCCTCCTTCATCCGCCGGCTGCGCATTGCCCTGTGGCTGTCGCGCGGGGTCGACCTGGTGGTCACCCACGCCCCGCCCCGGCATATCCACGACGCCGAGGACCGCTGCCACAAGGGTTTCAAGAGCTTCAACGCCCTGATCGAACGCTGGCGGCCCGCCTGCCTCGTGCACGGTCATATCCATGCCCTCTTCTCAGACGACGGCGCACGGGTGACAACCGTCAACTCCACCAGGATCATCAACAGCTATGGCTTCTGTACCTTCGAAATTTAACCCGGCACGGGTGCTGAAGAGGCTGTTCGCCGGCGAGACCGCGGAGAACAGGAGCGTCCCGCGATTCGACGAGCGCCAGGAAGACGAGGAGGCCTACACCTCGGTCAAGCGCGGCACGCAGATGGTGCCGATCGACCGGATCGTCGGCAGCGTCGGCCGCTACCACGACTTCGACAGCCGGTTCCAGCCCCGCAACCCTGGGACCGACGAACGGGAGGAGGCCATCCTCAGACTGATGCGGGAGGGCCGCAGCCTGCCGCCGATCTCGCTGTACCAGATCAAGGACGAGTACTTCATCCTCGACGGGCATCACCGCTTCTCCGCCGCCCGCCGCCTCGGGCACAAGGAGATCAGCGCCTGCATCCTCGAACTGCTGCCGTCCAAGGACACCCTGGAAAACCAGCTCTATCTGGAAAAGATCGATTTCCGCGACCGGGCCGGGCTCAACAAGACCATCGACCTCACCGAACCCGGCCAATTTCATCTCCTCGAGGAGCAGATCCGGGAACACCGGCAGTACCTTGCCAGCGAGCGGAAACAGGAGATCAGCTATGAACAGGCGGCTGCCGACTGGTACCGTTCGATCTACCATCCGCTGGCAACCC
>WBUQ01000162.1 GCA_008933635.1 Desulfobulbaceae bacterium
TCAAAGGGAAGTTCGAGCTGATCGGCGATGTCCGCGGACTTGGGCCGATGATCGCCATGGAACTGGTCAAGGACCGGACCACCAAGGTTCCGGCTGCCGATGAGGCCAAGGCCCTGGTCAAGTACTGCCTCGGCCGCAACCTGATCCTGCTCGCCTGCGGCCCGTACGGCAACGTCATTCGTTTCCTGATGCCGCTGGTCATCACCGACGAGCAACTGGAGAAAGGCCTGGCGATCGTCGAAGACGGCCTCGCTACCCTGCGCGGCTGATCGCGGACGAAAAGACGGGGCCTCCGGCCAGGATGCCCCGTCTTCTGCTATCGAGTCGGATGCTGCATCCGTAAAAAAAATCTGCCAACAAGAGAAAACGCCCATGTTCGGTTTCTACAATCGCCTGCTCACCGTCGACCTCAGCCGTCAGGAATTCCGGATCGAGGAACTGCCTGACACCCTGATCACTGAATGCCTGGGCGGCAAGGGTATCGCCACCCGGCTGCTGCTCGACCGCAACCCGGTCGGCGTCGATCCGCTGGCCCCCGACAACCACCTGATCGTTGCCACCGGACCATTCTGCGGCGGCACCCTCTGGGGTGGCAGCCGCTACGGGGTCTATACCAAATCGCCGTTGACCGGGCTCTACGCCGAATCCTATTCCGGCGGCAAGGTCCCCGAGGCAATCGATGCCGCCGGCTTCGACGCCATCCTCTTCGTCGGCAGGGCCGTCCAGCCGACAGTGGTCTCCATCCACCCCGACGGCGCCCTGTTCCATGATGCGGGCGACCTCTGGGGCATGGACAGCATCGAGGCCGAGGGAGAGGCGCTGGCGCGCTTCGCCATTGCCGACGACCGGTTCCGCAAGAAAGGAGCGATCAGCATCGGTCCGGCCGGAGAGAAGATGGTCCGTTTCGCGTTGATCGCCAACGACAAGTGGCGCTGCGCCGGCCGCACCGGTGTCGGGGCGGTGCTGGGTTCGAAGCAGGTCAAGGCCGTGGTCTTCCAGGGCGACCGCAGGCGGCAGTATGCCGACCCGGAAGGTGTCGCCGAATACGCCAAGGCCTTCTCCCAGGCCAACATGCAGCACCCCGGTGTCAAGGCCTACCGGGCCATGGGCACGACGATGATGGTGTCGCTGATGAACAAGGTCGGCGCCTTCCCTGCCAAATACTGGAACCAGGGCGATTGCGAGCACTGGGAGCAGATCAACGGCGAGACCTATCACGCCGAGCACGAGGTCAAGCCCCACGCCTGCGCCAAATGCTTCATGGCCTGCGGCCGCCTGACGAAAATCAAGAAGGGCCGTCACGCCGACCTGAAGATCGAGGGACCGGAGTACGAGACCATCTATGCCTTCGGCGGTCTGTGCATGGTGAAGGACATCGCCGAGATCGCCCATCTCAACGACCTCTGCGACCGGCTGGGAATGGACACCATCACCGCCGGCAACCTCTGCGGCCTGCTGATGGAGGCCGAGGAACAGGGCCGGATCAGCCTCGGCATCAATTACGGCGATGTCGACGCCATCGCCGATCTGCTCAGACAGATCGCGGCCCGCGAGGGGATCGGCGCCATCCTGGCCGACGGCATCCGGCCAGCGGCGGCGCACTGGGGGCTGGAAGACCTGGCGATCCATGTCAAAGGGCTCGAACCGGCCGGTTACGAGCCGCGGGTGCTGAAGGGCATGGGACTGACCTTTGCCACCTCGCCGCGCGGGGCCTGCCACCTGCGGACGACCTTCTACAAACCGGAACTGGCGGGCATCATCGCCCCGGACATCACCGAGGGCAAGGCCGCCCTGCTGACCGACTACGAGGACCGCCTGAACATCTTCGATACCATGGTCCTCTGCCGCTTCTACCGGGATCTCTATACCTGGGACGAGCTGGTCAAGGTGCTGCCGCTGGTGACCGGGACGGCGGTGACGAGGGAAAGCCTCGGCGCGATCGCCGCCCATATTGCCACGCTGACCCGCCGCTTCAACCTGCGGGAAGGACTGCGGCCGGAAGACGACCGCCTGCCGGCGCGTCTGCACAAGAAGGCCCTGCCGGACGGCCGGGCGCTTTCGGTCGAGGAAATGGAGTTTATGCTGCACGAGTACTATCACCTGAGAGGATGGGATTCACAGGGGATTCCAGCGGAGAACTGACAGGCAGTCGCCGCCGTTGTCGAGGAGTTTTTCACTAATTCGGAGTTCGATAAGGAGATGTCCATCATGAGCAGTATCCAGTTTGTCATTGACCGCGATCCGCATGAACGTGAATTCCACCAGGCAGTCAGCGAAGTGCTGGAGTCGATCCAGCCGGTGCTGGAGAAGAACACCCATTATCGACGGCAGGCGATCCTCGAGCGCATAGTCGAGCCGGAGCGGGTCTTCATCTTCCGTGTGCCCTGGGTCGACGACCAGGGACAGGTCCGGGTCAACCGCGGCTTCCGGATCCAGATGAACAGCGCCATCGGTCCCTACAAGGGCGGCCTGCGCTTCCATCCCTCGGTCAACCTCAGCATCCTCAAGTTCCTCGCCTTCGAGCAGGTGTTCAAGAATGCCCTGACCTCTCTGCCGATGGGCGGCGGCAAGGGCGGATCCGATTTCGATCCCAAAGGCAAATCGGACAACGAGGTGATGCGGTTCTGCCAGAGCTTCATGACCGAGCTGTTCCGGCATATCGGTCCTGACACCGATGTCCCGGCTGGCGATATCGGCGTCGGCGCCCGCGAGATCGGCTACCTTTTCGGCATGTACAAGAAACTGGCCCACGAGTTCACCGGCGTCCTGACCGGCAAGAGCCTGAACTGGGGCGGCAGCCTGATCCGTCCCGAGGCAACCGGCTACGGCAGCACCTACTTCGCCGCAGAGATGCTGGCTACCCGTGGCGAGACCCTGGAAGGCAAGACCTGCCTGGTCTCGGGCTCCGGCAACGTTGCCCAGTACACCCTGGAAAAACTGATCGACCTGGGTGCCAAGCCGGTAACCTTCTCCGATTCCTCCGGCTATGTCTATGACCCTGCCGGGATCGATCGCGACAAGCTGAATTACCTGATGAAGCTGAAGAACATCCAGCGCGGCCGGGTCTCCCAGTACGTCGAGCAGTATCCCGATGCGACCTTTACCCCGGTCAACCCCGAGCTCGATTACAATCCGCTGTGGGATCACAAGGCCCAGTGCGCCTTCCCGAGTGCGACCCAGAACGAGGTCAACGAGAAGGATGCCCAGCACCTGGTGAACAACGGCGTCTATCTGGTTTCGGAGGGAGCGAACATGCCGACCACTCCGGATGGCGTCAACATCTTCCTCGACCGCGGAATCCTCTATGGGCCTGGCAAGGCCGCCAACGCCGGCGGTGTCTCGGTCTCGGGGCTGGAGATGTCCCAGAACAGCATGCGGCTGAACTGGCCGCGTGAGGAAGTGGACAAGCGCCTGAAGGGTATCATGAAGAACATCCACCGGATGTGCCGGGAGACCGCCGAGCAGTACGGCGTACCCGGCAACTATGTGACCGGTGCCAATATCGCCGGCTTCGTCAAGGTCGTCGACTCGATGATCGACCAGGGCGTGGTCTAGCAGGGCAATACGGCGCCGGTAGTCCTGGGCCGGCAGCCGGGAACGAACAGGAGCATATCTAGCAATGAGGTCATCATGCGTTTACAGGTGTTGAAACACCAGGTTCTGAAGCTGCTGGCGGAAAACGCCACGAACAACGAGTCGCCCCAGGTCATGGATACAGATACGATCGCCAGGGCGCTGGAGATCAGCGTCAACGAGGCCAGGCAGCTGCTGAGGGCCCTGCATGCCTCCGGCGTGATTATCAGTAACCTGGAGGGACAGTATTCCCTTATCACCCAGGAAGGCATCCAGTGGCTCGACCAGATGTCCTTCACCGCCAACAGCGGCCGTCTGCACCTGCAGCAGCACCAGCTCTAGCCAGTCTCCTCCCGGCCACCCTGCCCTGAAAGATGGGCGGGGCGGGGTGGCCGTCTCCTCTGCTGGTTTTTCCGCGACCCTCTCCATTCCGGTCCGGCGTGGCTTCAGTTCCTGTCAACTTCATGGTCAGTGGCTGTCGCCAATTGTCCACTTTCTGGACATACTGAACTCCCATGGCCCAAAGCCGGTCCATCGCATCGTTCCCGAGCATTTTTAAATAACATTTTTATATCAATAATTTAGATCGATGGAGATGGCGTGTTGAGGCTCTGCCAGCTCTTCTGGCCCATCTCTTGCTTCAGTCACGGTGCAGAACGGGCGATCCGTCCAGCGAATCGTCAGCGGAGTGCTGGGGGGCAGTTCCCGACAGTGTTCTGCCCGTGTACTGTCGTATTCTGTCTGGTCGGCGTTTGTTCCCAGATCGGGCGGGCTGGCGTCCGGGCAAGCGATGGCGAGGCCTTGTCTCAGGAGGATCAGGGCGCAGGTCAGGCAATACCGCCGGAAAGCATTTTCATCGCCCGGCGGTATTCGATCATCGAGGGCTGCCCAACCATGCAGAACTGATAAGCCGGCAACACCGGGAGGTTGGTCATGGATAACCTGAATATCGTCGAAATATTGAAAGTCGGTCTTCCCGGCCTGGTTTTTCTGCTCTCCATGTTCTCCTACAGGCTGCTGGCCAAGGAGCAGGAAAAGGAACATCCCAAGCCGGCGATGCTCAATTCGATCAAGAGGTTCATGAATGTGAACATCATCCTGGCCGTCCTGACGCTGGTTTCCCCGCTGGCTGACAGGTTATGGGGCGTCGAGGGCAGCGCCCCGGAGACCGAGGTCTTCGATGTCGAAGCAATCGCAGGCAGCGACCTGATCGAAGCGAAGAAGGCGGGAGTCTGCCAGAATGCCCCGTACAAGAACAGATACCTGCTGATCAAGGACAAGACGACCAACAGACTCATCCAGGTGTTCGCCGGTATCCAGATACCCTGCAAGGCTACCCAACAGATCGCACTCAGCGGAGTCGACACGGTGGCCCTTGGCTGGAATGCCGGGACCCGCAGCGGCAGTATCGAGGTTGTCCCGGCATTGCCCGGCTATATGTTCCCCAATTAAGCCAGAAAGGAACCGGCCATGTGCAAATTCAGGTGGATCATGCTGACAGTGGTGCTCTGTCTGCTCGCCTGCTCGGCGAAAGCGGAGTGTTATTACAACGGAACCCAGCATCCGGAGGGCACGATCATCGGACCGTATATCTGTCGAAACGGTCAATGGGTGAACAAATAGCGGCCGGCGGCAGGTGGCGATGGGATGCCGGGCCCTGCCGTACCGGTTCGTCCATGGCGGGGTGGGGGCGTCCCGCATCCAATGATCTGACGAGGTGGTTTTTTCCAGCAGCCAGTCCCAGGTCCGGCTATAGCCGGGAAACAGGCTGCTGCAATCGGAGGCGGCCACGATATCCCCACGGCCGATAGCTGTCCCACACACACCGAAGGAGGATGAAATGCCCGAAAAGAAGATGATTGCGCTGTACCTCGCTGGATGGCAGAAGCGGATGATCCGGGATCACCTGAAGATCGCCCAGATCCCCGAGAGATTGTCCAGGATCATGATTTCCCCGAGAATACCGAAAAAGGAGTGGGTCATGTACCGGCAACCCATCTTCGAACAGATGAGGGCCGGTGCGTGGGATCTCTATCTGACCGACGAGCAGATTGATTTTGTCGCCGATGAGTTCGGGGTCGAGGCGAAGATCTCCGCCCTCCATATCTCTCCGGAAATGCTGGAGACCGGAGCAGTTGCCTTCGTATAGGGGACAGACGGTGAATCCGGAGCCGGCAGTACCGGGGCCTTTCCCTGGAATCATCGTTGATGGGGGGTGCGGTCGGTCGCATGCCATCCCTGCCGGCTTCCGCTTGCCTGTTTCCGGCCGCCTGGCAGTGGCAGTACTGCGCAGGAGCACGCGGCCTCCATCGTCGGCGTTCCCGACCGGTACCGATTTCGTCACCAGGACATGGAGAGATGAAGCTATGAGAAAGGACGATACCTCCCCCTGCTACAAGCTGAACGGCTGCAACTGGGAACTGACCCTGGCCTGCACACTGCGGTGCATGCACTGCGGTTCGCGGGCCGGCAGGCCGCGTCAAAACGAGCTGAGCCTTGGTGAATGCCTCGGGGTGGCCGATCAGCTCAGCGACCTTGGCTGCAGGGAATGTACGATGATCGGCGGCGAGGTGTTCCTGTACAGGGGCTGGCAGGAACTCGCGGCATACCTGGCGGACAAGGGGATCCGGGTCAACATCGTCTCCAACGGCTACATCCTGGGCAAGGCCGAGATCGAACAGATCCGGCAGGCCGGCCTGGTCAACGTGGGTCTCTCGATCGATGGAATGGCGGCCAGTCATAACCTGATGAGAGGAAAGAGCGATGCATTCGAGCGTATCGAAAAATCCCTCGATCTGCTCAACGGGGCGGGCATCGAGGTAGGCGCGGTGACGAGTCTCATGCAATTCAACTGCGCCGATCTGCCGGAACTGTACGAGTTCCTGCTGGATCACGGGGTTCAGGTCTGGCAGCTGCAGCTGGTCAGTCCGATGGGGAACATGGCCGGTGGACGCGACTTCATCACCCGCCCGGAGCAGGTTCGGCCCATTGTCGAGTTCATCAGGGATGCCAACAAGGACCGGCGGATGGTTGTCATCGCCGCCGACAGCATCGGCTACTTCGATGACAACGAGGCATACATCAGGGGCGGGTCTTCGCTGATCAACTGCTGGGGCGGCTGTTCAGCCGGCATAACCGGTTTGTTCATCGACAGCGTTGGCAATGTCAAGGGATGCGGGGCGCTCTATGCCGATGGCTTCATCGAAGGCAATGTCCGGCAGAGACCCCTTGCCGATATCTGGAACGATGAACAGGCGTTTGTCTACAACCGGCGATTCAGCACCGACCTGCTGACCGGCGGCTGCGCGGGATGCGATGTCGGGCATGTCTGCCGGGGGGGCTGCCGCTCGTCCAATTTTTTTGCGAAATGGACCTTGTATGAGAGCGCGTTCTGCTGCCGCAGCCGGTAAAGGGCAGATCCGTTGCAGACGAGAATGCGTTCAGGCGGGCTGTGCAAGGTTGTGCCGGATGATCGTTTTCCGCCACTCCGGCGCATGGCAGGACGCAGCCGCCGGTCTGTTTGTCCGATATGGATTCGACTTCCTTTGACCCGATCGGGAGCGAAGGGATGCCCGGGCCGCAGCATGCCGTTCCTGCATATTGCCACTCACCGGGTGTAGGCGGTCGATGTCGTGGCCCCGCCGCTGCCGGTCCAGTCGGTGTGGTGGAATTCGCCGCGCGGCCGGTCGACCCGCTCGTAGGTATGGGCGCCGAAATAATCGCGCTGGGCCTGGAGCAGATTGGCGGGCAGGCCGGTGGTGCGCAGTCCGTCGTAATAGGCCAGGGCGGCAGACAGGCAGGGGACGGCGATGC
>WBUQ01000163.1 GCA_008933635.1 Desulfobulbaceae bacterium
GGGGAGAGGGCGCGCTGGAACGGTCAGCCGTTCAGATACTTGTCGATGACGTTGAAGAGATGCTGGATATTGATGGGCTTGGCGAGAAAGCCGTCGAAGGCTGGCGCTCCCTCCCTGTACTGCAGATGCGGGTCGCCGCTGAGGGCGAAGACCGGGATTGCCGCGGTCCGGGGGTCCTCCTTCAGGCGGATCAGGACATCGACGCCGTCCATGTCCGGCAGGGACAGGTCGAGGAGGATCAGGCCCGGCAGCGTCTCGGTTGACAGCGTCAGACCGCTGCTGCCCGTCTCGGCCATCACCAGCGTGACATCGGGGCGGCGGGCCAGGATCATCTCGATCAGCTGACGGTTGGCCGCGTTATCTTCGATATAGAGGACAGTATTCTGTTGGTCGCCCATGGACGATGCTCCTGTAACTGAACAAATGGCGAGGGTCTGGGTGATGGATGCCGCAATGAGATCCTGAAAGTGGTGCAGGGAGAGGAAAAAAGCATTTCCTGATATACCAGCGGCAAGGTTTTTCGCAAGCACTATTTTCTCGTTCACCCTTGCTGTTTGCAATGGCTCGGAGTCTCTGGTAATAGGGACAGATTGCTAATTGATATGGATTCGAACGGAACAGATGGGGCGAAGGGGAATATGGAGAGCAAATACCACTACCTGCGACTGGCTAACGAACTGGAAAGGGACATCCGCGCCGGCAGATACCGGGCCGGCGAGAAGCTGCCGTCACTGCGCAGTCTCAGGGCCCGCACCGGGCGGTCGCTGACCACGGTCTATCAGGCCTATACCGAGCTGGAGAACCGGGGCGTCGTCGATGTCCGGGACAAGTCGGGGTTCTATGCCCGGCCGCAGATCGACCGGATCCTGCCGCTGCCGCTGAGCGGCAGGCAGGTCATCAAACCGCACCGGGTGGCGATCAACGCCCTGTCGGCGATGATCCAGAACTCGATGATCAGGCCGCAGATGCTGCCCTTCGGGGCGGCCGTCCCCGCGCCCGGCCTGCTGCCGCTCAAACAGCTGGCCGAAGAGGTCCGCGATGCCGCCGCAGGTTATGCCAGGGGGAATATCATCGGTTACGGCCATCCCCTGGGTCTTGCCGAACTGCGCACCGAGATCGGCAAGCGGGCCGTCGGTTTTTTCCAGCCGGAAAGCGGTGAGGAGATCGTCATCACCAACGGCTGCATGGCGGCCATCGACGTCTGTCTGCGCAGTGTCGCCAGGGCCGGCGATATCATCCTGATCGAATCGCCGACCTTTCTCTGCTATCTCCAGCTGATCGAGGATCTCAACATGCGGGCCCTCGAGATCCCGGTGCACCCGGAATCAGGCCTCGATATGGACCTGCTGGAAAAGGCCCTGGAGGAGCATGATGTGCGGGCGGCGCTGTTCAACGCCAATTTCCACAATCCTCTCGGCTGCCTGATGGACGACTCCGGCAAGCGCCGCCTGGTGGAGATGATGGCCGCTCGGCGGATACCGATCATCGAGGACGACATCTACGGCGACCTCTACTTCGGCGAGACCAGGCCACTGCCGCTGAAGGCCTTCGACCGCGACGGCCTGGTCCTCTACTGTTCCTCGTTCACCAAGTCGCTGGCGCCGGATTTCCGCCTGGGCTGGACCATGCCCGGCCGCTTCCGCGAGAAGGTCAAGCGGCTGCGGTTCAACGCCGCGATCGCCGTGCCGCAGCTCGGTCAGCTGGCACTCGCCCGCTTCCTCGCCGGCGGTGGCTATGACCGGCACCTGCGGCGGATGCGCAACGCCTTGAAGAAACAGGTCTCCGACCTGGCCCTGGCGGTAGCGCGCCACTTCCCGCCGGGGACGCGGATTTCGGCGCCCCGGGGCGGGATGTGCCTGTGGGTGGAGCTGGACGACCGTCTCGACGCCTTGCAGCTCTTCGACCGCGCCCTGGAGGAGAACATCTCGATCCTGCCGGGGGCGCTCTGTTCGACCACCGACCGCTACAATCACTGTATCCGGCTGAACTGCGGCTATCCGCTGAGCGATGAGGGCGAACGGGGCATCGCCGTCGTCGGCCGCCTGATCGGGGAACTGCTCGGGGGTTGAGCCGGTATGGTTTTTTACCGCTGCTTCTTCATCGACAGGGAAATCCGCCTGCGATCGCCGTCGACTTCCAGCACCCGCACCTCGACCTGCTGCCGGACCCTGACCACTTCGGCGGGGTCGTTGACGAAACGGTCGGCCAGCTGGCTGATATGGATCAGTCCGTCCTGGTGCACGCCGATGTCGGCGAAGGCGCCGAACCTGGTGACATTGGTGATGATCGCCGGCAGGACCATGCCGGGGCGGAGGTCCTCGATGCGGTGGATTCCCGCCGCGAACCGGAACGGGATGAAGGACTGACGGGGATCCCTGCCCGGCCTGGCCAGTTCGGCGATGATGTCCATCAGCGTCGGCATGCCGGTATCTGCGGTAAGGTAGCGCCCGAGGTCGATTGATTCCCGTGCGGCGGCCGATTGGATCAGCTGTTCAACGGTGAAGCCGGCGTCTTTGGCCATCCTGGTGACGAGCCCGTACCGTTCCGGGTGCACGGCGCTGGCGTCCAGGGGATTGGCAGCGCCGCGGATCCGCAGGAAACCGGCGCACTGTTCGAAGGCCTTCGGCCCGAGCCGCGGCACGCGGAGCAGCTCCGGCCTGCCGGTGAAGGGGCCGTTGGCGTCGCGGAAGGCGACGATGTTGCCGGCGAGTACCGGCCCGAGACCGGAGACGGCGGTCAGCAGTTCGAGGCTGGCGGTGTTCAGCTCGACGCCCACCGAGTTGACGCAGCTGATGACGGTCTCGTCGAGGGCCCGCTTCAACTCGCCCTGGTCAACATCGTGCTGATACTGGCCGACGCCTATGGCCTTCGGCTCGATCTTCACCAGTTCGGCAAGGGGGTCCTGCAGGCGTCTGCCGATCGATACCGCCCCGCGGACGGTGAGGTCGTGGTCGGGGAATTCGCGGCGGGCCGTTTCGGATGCCGAATACACCGAGGCCCCGTCCTCGTTGACCAGGGTGATGGCCACCTCGGCGGACAGACCGAGGCCGCGGACGAATTCCTCCGTCTCGCGGCCGCCGGTGCCGTTGCCGATGGCAATGGCCTCGATGTCCTTCTCCCGCACCAGACGGGTGATGGTCCGCCCTGCCTCTTCCGCCTGATTTGCCCCCAGCAGAGGGTAAATCGTCGTTGCGAGGAGCAGGCGACCCTGGGCATCGAGGCAGACCAGCTTGGCACCGGTGCGATAGCCGGGATCCAGCGCCAGCACCCGTTTTTCCCCGAGCGGCGGGGCAAGCAGCAGGTCCCGCAGGTTGGCGGCAAAGACCGCGATCGCTTCGCGATCGGCCCTGTCTTTCAGTTCCCGCCGCATTTCGTTTTCAAGGGATGGCGCGAGCAGGCGGCGGTAACCGTCCTCGATGGCCATCGCCACCTGCTCCCGGGAGGGCGAGGGGCGGAGATGTCGTCCTGCAAGGTGCTGCAGGGCCAGCTCTTCAGGCGGCCGGATTGTGATGGCCAGCATCTTCTCATTCTCGCCGCGGAACATCGCCAGCAGGCGATGGCCGGCGGCCTTGCCGGCAGGTTCCTGCCAGTCGAAGTAGTCGCGGTATTTTCCCGCCTGGTCCTGCTGTTTCTTGACCACCTTCGAGCTGACCATGGCCTTTTCCTGGAACAGCCGGCGCAGGGCTGCCCGGTCGGCGGCATCCTCACTGAGCATTTCGGCGATGATATCCCGGGCCCCGGCAAGGGCGTCATCGCCCGAGCCCACGCCCTTGCCGATATCGATAAAGGGAGCGGGATCGACCGCGGTCTTCTCCTGCCGGAAAAGGGCAAGCGCCAGCGGTTCAAGACCCTTTTCCCTGGCGATCAGCCCCCTGGTTCGCCGCTTCGGCCTGAAGGGCAGGTAGATGTCCTCCAGTTCGGCGATGGTTGCCGCATCAAGGATCTTCCGTTGCAGGGCGTCGGTCATGACCTGCTGGTTCAGCAGCGAGTCGATGATCGCTGCCCGGCGTTTGTCCAGTTCGGCCAGCCGCTGCAACTGATCCCTGATGGAGGTGATGACCACCTCGTCGAGGGAACCTGTTTTCTCTTTGCGGTAGCGGGCAATGAAGGGGACGGTGGCACCTTCGGCGAGGAGATCCGCCGTTGCCTGGACCTGGCTGGGGGAAAGTCCGAGTTGCTGCGCGACCAGTGCGGTCGCCGTGCGCTGCTGTATCATCGTAGGCCGTTGGTTGTTGAGGGAGAAATGACGCCGGAGCGCTACAATAGCCTGCTTTTGTCGCTGGTGCAAGGTGATGGGCAGCGTCTGGCCGGGCAGGACTGACGAGGACTCCGGCGCGGAAGGAAAAGAGCGCTTCTCCTGCCGGCCCTTGCGTTCTTTTCTTGATCAATCCCGCTCACTCACCTATCCTGGTGGCAGGTTGCCGGCTGGATCCGCCAATGCCGGCGCAAGCTGTTTCTCTCCAGTCGGACAGGCAGAATGGATCAGGGGATGGATGAAAAAGAAACGATACTGATGGGCGTGCTGCCGAAGGCGGTATTGCAGGCGTTGACCCCGGAGGCCCGGGAAGCGGTGCCGTCGGCTCAGCTTGTCGGGGATGCCGTCGTCATCCTCGGTTTTCCCTTCCGGGTTGGCCGGGAATCGCGGATCCGCAAGGTCGATGGCAGGATCGAACGCATCGAGCGGCCAAAGGGAAAAGAGGGGCCGCCGAACAATGATCTCTACCTGGTCGACCGTGGCCAGCTCCTGAATATTTCCCGTGAGCATTTCCAGATCGAGAAGGTAGCCGACGGGTATATCCTCGCCGATCGCGGCAGTGCCTGTGGCACGAGGGTGGGTGACGAGCTGGTGGGGAGCGGTGATAAGGGCGGTCGAAGCATCCTCCGGGATGGCGATGTGATCGCCGCCGGGACAAAGAATACGCCCTACCTGTTCCGCTTTTATTCCTTCGACGAATATCAGCTCAGGCGCAGGGACTAATCGGCGGAGGCGATGGCCTCGGCGAGGCGGACCGCCTGCCGGGTTGCGGCGACGTCGTGGACCCGGATGATGGACACCCCCTCGCGGACGCTGAGGGCCGAGACGATGGCTGTCAGGTGATCCCTCTGCTGCACGGCCAGGCCGCTCAGTTCGCCGATGAACCTCTTCCGCGAGTGGCCGAGGAGGACCGGCAGGCCGAGGGCGGTCAGCCGGTGGAGATGCTTCAGCAGGCTGAGGTTGTGGGACAGGGTCTTGCCGAAGCCGATGCCGGGATCGACGATCAGTCTCTCTCGCGCCACCCCGCCGGCCGTCAGCGCGGCGATCCGCTCCTCGAAAAAGAGCAGGATCTCGGCAACGACATCGTCGTAATGCGGCTCGACCTGCATGTCGGCGGGCGTCCCCTGCATGTGCATCAGGATGACGGGCACGCCGGTATCCAGCACCACGTCGAGCATGCCGGGATCATGGCGCAGTGCCGAGATGTCGTTGATGATGTCTGCGCCGGCAGCGAGCGCCTGCCGCGCCACCTCGGCCTTGGTGGTGTCGATGGAGATCGGGGTGTCGTGCCGCCGGCGGATCGCCTCGATGACCGGGATGGTCCGCTGCAGTTCCTCGGCGAGCGGGACCGGCGCGGCGAAGGGGCGGGTCGATTCGCCGCCGATGTCGAGGATGTCGGCGCCGTCGGCGATCAGCCTCTCCGCCTGGGCCAGCGCCAGGTCAAACGAGTTGAACGTCCCGCCGTCGGAGAACGAATCCGGCGTGACGTTCAGGATCCCCATGATCCGGACGCCGGCGGTCGTCATTGCCGTTCAGCACCCTGTCCAGGGGCCGGATCGGCCTGGCTGGCCATTCCCTGCTCCGCCGGCTCTTCTCCGGCAGCTTTTTCCTCAGCCGTTTCAACGGCTGGTGCGGTGGCCGGGGCGGCGACGGGAGCCGCCTTCGGCCTGGCCTTGGCGGCCGGCTTCTGCGGCTGGATTTTGTCGGTGTACTGGCCGGGCCGGAGTTCCTCGATCATGTCAACGATATCCTCGAGGACGATGGTCTCCTTCTCCAGCAGGTCTTCGGCCATCCTGGTCAGGATGTCGCGGTTCTCCTCCAGCAGCCGGGTGACCTTGTCGGCGGCCTCGATGATGATCCTCTTGACCGCGACATCGATCTGGCGTGCTGTTTCATCACTGAAATCACGATGCTGGGCGATTTCCCGACCAAGGAAGATCTGCTCCTCCTTCTTGCCGTAGGTCAGCGGCCCGAGCTCATCGCTCATTCCCCATTCGCAGACCATCTTGCGGGCCAGCACCGTCGCCCGTTCGAGATCGTTGCCGGCGCCGGTGGTGATCTCGTTGAAGACGATCTTCTCGGCGATCCGTCCGCCGAAGAGGATGCAGATCGAGTTCTCGAGAAAACTCTTCGAATGGGTGTACTTCTCGTCCACCGGCAGCTGCATGGTCAGGCCGAGGGCCCGGCCGCGCGGGATGATGGTGACCTTGTGGATCGGGTCGGTCCCCGGCAGCAGCCAGGCGACAAGGGCGTGCCCGGCCTCGTGGTAGGCGGTGATCTCCTTCTCCTTCTCGGTGATGATCATCGACCGCCGTTCGGCGCCCATCATGATCTTGTCCTTGGCCTTCTCCAGGATGTCGAGGTTGATCGCCTTGGCGCCGGTGCGGGCCGCCATCAGGGCCGCCTCGTTGACCAGGTTCTCAAGGTCGGCGCCAGAGAAGCCGGGGGTGCCGCGGGCCAGGACCTCCATGTCGACGTTCGGCTCCATCTTGGTCTTTTTGGCATAGATCTCGAGGATCTGCTGGCGGCCGCCGACATCGGGGATCGGCACCACCACCTGGCGGTCGAAGCGACCGGGGCGGAGCAGGGCGGGATCGAGGACGTCCGGGCGGTTGGTGGCGGCGACGATGATCACGCCTTCGTTCGACTCGAAGCCATCCATCTCCACCAGCAGCTGGTTGAGGGTCTGTTCGCGTTCGTCGTGACCGCCGCCCAGTCCGGCGCCGCGATGGCGGCCGACGGCGTCGATCTCGTCGATGAAGATGATGCACGGCGCGTGCTTCTTGCCCTGGGTGAACAGGTCGCGGACCCGGGAGGCGCCGACGCCGACGAACATCTCGACGAAGTCGGAACCGGAGATCGAGAAGAAGGGGACATCGGCCTCGCCGGCGATGGCCTTGGCCAGCAGGGTCTTGCCGGTGCCCGGCGAACCGGCCAGCAGGACGCCTTTGGGGATGCGGCCGCCGAGGGCGGTGAATTTCTGCGGGTCCTTGAGAAAATCAATGATTTCCTCAAGTTCTTCCTTGGCTTCGTCGATGCCGGCGACATCCCTGAAG
>WBUQ01000013.1 GCA_008933635.1 Desulfobulbaceae bacterium
CACGGAAGTTAAGCTCTTCTGCGCCGATGGTACTGCATGGGAGACTATGTGGGAGAGTAGGTCGCCGCCGATTCACCTGCAACTGCCCCGGTCTGCTTCACTCAGACCGGGGCTTTGTCGTTTGTACTTCCTCACTTTCCTGCCCCCCAACTCCACTCCGGAATACCTGTCCTTCCCGTTCCTGTTTTCTGGTGCCCGATACAGCAATCTGCTGTATATGTTGATTTTCGACGATCAATCCCGCTGTCTTACTCAATCTCCCTCTATCTGCCCTGTCATGAACGTATCTGGAAAACCGTATCGCACCATCTGGCTGGACCAGCACGATGGGAGGACGGTCAGGATCATCGATCAGCGCTCCCTCCCTCATCGGTTTGACATCGAATCGATAACCACATCCACACAGATGGCCGCTGCCATTTCTGAGATGCATGTCCGAGGTGCCGGCTTGATCGGTGCCGCTGCAGGATTCGGGATGTATCTCGCCAGCCTCCAGTTGGACGACAAATCTGTCGATTCATTCATGCTTGATATGCAGCACGCTGCGCAGATGTTGATCGCTACCCGCCCTACTGCTGTCAATCTCACCTGGGCTGTGCAGCGGATCCTAGGCCGCATTTCCACGGTCGGCGGCACAGTTGCTGATAAGATTGCGATCTGCCGCGATACTGCCCAGATCATCGCTGATGAGGACGCGGAATTCTGCCGACGGATAGGTCAGCATGGCAAACGGCTGATCGAAGAAATCAGCCGCAAGAAAAGTGGTAAAGCGGTCAATATCCTCACCCACTGCAATGCCGGCTGGCTGGCCTTTGTCGATTACGGTACAGCTACCGCACCCATTTATGCCGCCTTCGACCAGGATATCGACCTCCATGTGTGGGTTGATGAAACCCGGCCGAGAAACCAGGGAGCCAGCCTCACCGCCTGGGAACTTGCCCAGCACGGTGTCCCCCATACTGTGATCGCGGATAATACCGGAGGTCACCTCATGCAGCACGGCCTGGTAGATCTGGTAATTACAGGTACGGACAGAACCACCCGTACCGGCGACGTGGCCAATAAGATCGGCACCTACCTCAAAGCCCTTGCAGCCATGGATAATGGGGTGCCTTTTTATGTTGCTCTCCCCTCCTCCACCTTCGACTGGAAGATCAGTGACGGAGTGAAGGAGATACCAATCGAAGAACGCAACAGTGACGAAGTCAGATACATCCAGGGACTCTGCAATGGCGAATTGCTAACTGTACTGATCACGCCCGAATCGAGCAATGCCGCCAATTACGCCTTCGACGTGACTCCAGCGAGACTCGTCACCGGCCTGATCACCGAAAGAGGCATCTGCAGCGCATCTGAAGAAAGCATTCTCAGCCTCTACCCCGAAAAGCGAGAGGATCGTATTTGATTCAACCTCGAAGTTTTCAGAATTTTTCGCTGCCGTAACAATGCGGAGTTCTTGTGCCAACAACATATTGGATGCATACCTTCACATTTTAGGCGGCAATTTCCCAGATATTTTACAATTTTCTTTCATCCAGGTAAATCCATGTCCCTCCTTCTCGCAAATGAACGTGAACAGATCGTCACTTTCGGTCGCAAACTGCTTGAGCAAGGTCTGACGAGGGGAACCAGTGGCAACCTCAGTATCTTCAATCGCCGGGAACGGCTCATGGCCATAAGCCCCAGTGGTCTCGACTACCTGCTTACATCTGCCGAGGATGTCGTCGTCACCGATCTTGAAGGCCGGATTGTTGACGGAGCGAGGAATCCCTCTTCGGAACGGGCTCTGCATACGATTATCTATCAGAACAGGGATGATCTTTCTGCCGTAGTCCATACTCATTCGTCCTTCAGCACTGTTCTCAGTTGCCTGGGCTGGGAACTGCCAGCCATTCACTACATGATCGCTCTTTCGGGACCGACGGTAAGATGCGCTGAATACGCCACCTTCGGCTCCCAGCAACTGGCTGTCAACGCCTTGGCAGCCATGCGTGACCGTAATGCGGTGTTGCTTGCCAACCACGGCCTGCTCACAGCTGGTTGCAATCTGGCATCGGCCTTTCATATAACAACTGAAATTGAATTCTGCGCTGAAATTTACTGGCGTTGTCGATCCGTTGGTCAACCAGTACTCCTTGACCAAGCCGAAATGAGTCTGATGAAGGAAAAATTCCGGACTTATGGTCAAATCATTTCAGATACTGAGATATGATCAGCAGCCAATCGCTTCTCTTCGGCGTGTTGACGTCTGCAGAAATCCGGTTCGTCATGTCACCATGGCCTTCCCTGACCGAACACTCGGTTTGCTGGTCAAATGGCATCTTGACGCCCTCCCGGGCAATCAAGTACTTTTGCTGTGTGTTCCTTGACTCACTCCCATAATTTCAACTGAGATATTGATGCCTCAGCTCACCCCGTTTACCATACTGGTTCTTGCCGCAGGCAAAGGCACCCGGATGAAATCTTCCAGAGCCAAGGTTCTGCATGAAGTATTCCATGTGCCGATGATTCACCATGTCCTGAATGCCGTTCTCCCGCTCGAGCCATCCCGTGCCATTGTCATTGTCGGGCATCAAAAGCAAGAAGTGCGAAAAGTACTGCAGGATTTCCCGGTTGAATTCGTCACCCAGGAAAATCAGCTGGGTACAGGCCATGCCGTGCTGGCCACCGAACCCTTTCTTACCGATATCGAGGGAGTAGTCATGATTGTCTGCGGTGACACCCCACTTATCCGGTCAAGCACACTGCAGGAGATGCGCCGACGGCACCTGGATAGTCAGGCCACCCTAACCCTCATGACCACAATACTCGATAATCCAACCAATTACGGACGCATTATTGAGAATGGGAATGACGGTGTCGCCGGGATCGTCGAGGAAAAGGATGCAAGCCCCGAGCAGAAAGCCATCAAGGAGATAAATGCCGGTATATACTGCGTTGACAAGAAATTCCTGTTTCAGGCCTTACACCAGGTTGGAACGAATAATAGTCAAGGCGAGATGTATCTCACCGATATCGTCGCTCTTGCCGTGACTGCCGGCCATTGTGTCGAGCGTTTTTTCACTTCGGCCGCCCAGGATGTGCTCGGGGTCAATTCCCGGGTCGAACTAGCTGCTGCCCACATGGAGATCCAGAAACGACGTAATATCGGTCTGATGCAGCAGGGCGTGAGCATGCACAACCCGGAAACAGTTATCGTCTCGGCAGAATCCACAATCGGGCGTGACAGCCTGCTGACGGCGGGCGTGCAGATCCTGGGAAGCAGCAGGATCGGCGAATCATGCCGGATCGAACCCGGAGTCATCCTCAAGGACTGCGCTGTCGGAGACAATGTCGTGATTGGGCCCTACTGTTGCATGGAAGGGTGTACTATCCCAAATGGAACGGTTGTAGGACCTTATTGCAGGGAATATACGGGGAACTGAACGATGCTGTTTTCAGCAGAGCAGTCCTAGTTGAACGAGTAGACCGCTGCATGATGCCTTTGACTACAGTTTCTCTCAAGTTTCGCGGCAGAGCAAGTATTGGAAAGACGGTAATCAGACACACCCGTTGTGAGCGAACCAAATCTTTCCATGACGAAACCAAAACCTCATGAAAGTTGTTGCATTTTCATTACAATATCGATTTCATACGCATAGTTTTCAATAATTCGCTGACAGCACAAAGACGGAGCCAAACCATGTCCAACCTGAAAACCATGTACTCGACCATCCTCGGAGATCATTTCCCGATGGAGATGACCATTTCCTTAGGTGACCAGAAACTTGTATACCGCAAGCGCACATGGAAGATCCCCCAGGAGGATGGCAGTTTTGATGAACGCGGCGTCCGATATGGCGAAAACCCAGACCAGGAGGCCGCCCTGTATGAGTTGGTGAACGGCAACCTGATCCTTGGCGGATGCGCCTTCATCGAACCAGGGAACGGTCTCGTTTCCGCGATCCAGGTCGAGGATATGCTCCAGGTAGGTAAACACCCTGGGAAGATAAACTTGACCGATATTGACAACGGCCTGAACATCCTCAAATATCTTATGGACAAACCTGCTGCAGTCATCCTCAAGCATAACAACCCTTGCGGTGCTGCTTACGGAAACAGCCTGGCCCATGCATTCAACCGGGCGCTGCGTTGCGACCGAATCGCAGCCTTTGGCGGAGCAGTCGTTATGAGCCGGCCCTGCGACACGGATACTGCCGAATTGCTGGCCTCTAACTATCTTGAAGTGGTCTGTGCGCCTGATTTCGAGGCGGGTGCTCTGGACATCCTGAAAAAAAGCAAAAACCTGCGAATCATCCGGATAGCGGCTATCGACCGCCTGACCGAGTTCGAGAAATTCCGTTTTGTCGATTTCAAGAGCCTCATCGACGGCGGTATCATTGTCCAGCAATCGGCCGTCAATTCAATCCGCAAACCTTCCGATCTGAAACCGGCCGTGGCTTCCTGGCAGGGCAAAGAATTCCGCTGCGAACGGCAGCCCAACCAGCGGGAGATCGAGGACATGCTTTTCGGCTGGGCAGTGGAGCATGGCGTGACATCCAATTCCGTACTGTATGTCAAGGACGGATGTACTGTCGGTATCGGTACCGGGGAACAGGACCGGGTCGGAGTCGCCGAGATAGCCGTGCACAAGGCATATATCAAGTATGCGGATATTCTCTGCTTTGACAAGCATGGTATCGCCTATGCGGATCTGGAACTGGCAATCAACAAGGGAGAGCGAAATGTTGCTGAAAAGCAGGAAATCGATTCACAGGTACGCAAAGACCGAGGTGGAATCCCAGGGGCGGTGATGATTTCTGACGCCTTTTTCCCATTCCGGGATGGAGCCGATGTTGGTATCAGACAAGGGGTTTCTGCCATTCTTCAGGCTGGTGGATCGCTAAGAGATTTTGAGACTATCCAGGCATGCAACGAAGTAGAGCCAAGGGTAGCGATGATGTTCACGGGGCAACGATCATTCAAGCATTGAATCCTCAGTTTCTAGCATGAAAGCCAACAAAAAAGGAATTTCTCGTGTCCTTGCAGCATTTGTCTACTCGGTTGACGGCCTTGGTGTTGCATTCAAACACGAAGCAGCCTTTCGCCAAGAATTGTTTCTTTTTGTTCTCTTTCTTCCATTGCTCTTCGTCCTACCCGTGTCCCTAACGCTCAAATGTCTGCTTCTCTCCGTCAATTTCCTGGTTCTGATTGTGGAGATGATCAACTCCGCGATCGAATCTGTAGTCGATCTTGTCTCTCCTGACTACAATATCTACGCCAAGAGAGCAAAGGACATGGGCAGCGCCGCCGTCCTCCTCACCCTGTCGCTCGCACTTATCTTATGGATGATCGCACTCTCCAGCGCATTTTTATTTGAATAACAACTATGGTATCGAAATGTTGAGCAAATCGTGATGCAATAATATGCGACCCGTTCATATTTCACGGACTTCCATAACCGCTCAACAAAAATATTGTCCCGCCACGCTCCACGGCCATCCAAGCTCAGTCGACAACCCTGTTCCTTGACCGTCCGTACGAACTCGTCGGCAGTAAACTGGCTGCCTTGATCGGTGTTGATAATCTCCGGCCTGCCATGATGGGTAAATGCTTCCAGCAATACCTCAACCGCATGGCACGATTCCAGTGTGATGGCGATCTTGCCGCCAGTACTTTCCGGCTTGCCCAGTCAACAACCGCCGTCAAATAGACAAAACCCCTGGCCATAGGGATATACGTCGTATCCAGCGCCCAGACCTGATTGGCCCGATTGATGGCCATGCCTCGCAGCAGGTAAGGACAGGTCGTATGGCCGGGATGTTTCGTGCTGGTCCTGGGTTTTCTATACAACGCCTCGATTCCCATACGTTTCATCAGCGTGCTGACATGCTTGTGGCCAACTGCTATCCCTTGCCAGTACAGCTGATCACGCAGCATCCGGGATCCCATGAACGGATACTCCAGATGCAATTCGTCCAATCTGCGCATAAGCGCCAGATCAGAGGCAATATGTGCTTTGGGTTGATAATAGACAGTGCCACGGCTGATCCCGACCAGCTGAGCCTGCCGTGTAACAGGGAGCGGATGGGTTCTGTCTATTATCGATTTGCACTCAGCAACCCCATCTTGGTGAGCGCGCCTTCTAAAAAATCGTTTTCCAGCGTCAGTTGCCCGATCTTGGCGTGCAGGGCCTTCAAATCTACCTTCGATTCGGTCGATGCCTCACCGTCGAAGACAGCGGCTGCACGCTCGCTCAGTTGCCGTTTCCAGTTGGTAATCTGGTTGGGATGTATCTCATACTGCTGCGCCAGTTCGGCCAGCGTCTTCTGGCCTGCCATTGCTGCCAAGGCCACCTTGGCCTTGATTGCCGGAGAATGCTTTCGTCGTGTTCGTATTGCCATTTTCTGCTCCTTGTTAGACCCATTGCGAGGTGCTATTGGTAGCAGATTCCACTTAACGGATTGTTCAAATTTCCAGTGTCACTTCTTTTCGTCAGTAGCTGATCATTTTGAGCCAAGAGATACCCACATTTTGTATTTTTGAGGTTCAACTTCTATCTGATGAACCAAAAAGAACTTGTAAAAATTACAGATAATCAGTAACAAAAAGACTGGAAACTTCCAAAAATTGTCTGAATATTTTTCTGGTCAAATTTGAATTTGGTTAGAACAATTACCTGTTTACTACTGTAATTGTAAGACAGTGAATACAGCACTGAATTAGCTTGAAGAGATTAATTCATACTTCCACTCAAATAAATCGTGGTTGAGTAAATGATCAATAGTGAAGATATTTACACTCAGATAAAGAGATCCGGTAATCTGCCGACACTTCCTGAAATACTTCTCAAGCTTCTTGAGGCATGTGACAATGAAGCAACTCCACTTTCAGAAGTTGCCGCAATTATAAGTAAAGACCCTGCCTTAAGTTTCAGGGTTCTCCAACTTGTCAATTCTTCATATTACGGTCTTCGCAGCACCTTTACCGGGGTTGAGCAGGCCGTTGTATATCTTGGAACGAACCGAATAAAAAACATCGCCATAACCACCAGTATCCATCAAGTTTTTGAGCGCAAACGATTCAGGGCTTCAAAACACTTCAAAATCAGTAGATTCTGGTGGAATTCACTTGCTTGTGCCACCTTGGCACGGCGGATCGCACAACGCATTCTTTATCCTAATCCTGATGAAGCCTATCTCTCCGGCCTGATGCACGACATCGGCCGCCTGATACTCGTTTCGACGTTCCCCAAGGAACATGATTCATTCCTTCTTGAAGTAGAAGATGTCCAAAACGAGCTTTGGGCTGAAAAGCAGCTGATCGGCATCACCCATTGTGAAGCTGGCGCTTGGCTTGTGAATAATTGGAAACTGAATTCCTTGATGGCGGATGCGATACGGTACCATCATGAATCGCTGGAGCGGGTTAAGGATGCATTTCCACTTGTTCAAATTGTATACCTGGCTAACCTCTTACGAGAGAATGACGAAATCAGCGAACATGAAAATGAGGCTGGAAAACAGCTTTTCGGGCTCGGTTTCTCAAATCTGCAAGAGATTGTTGATGGTTCCGTTGAAGAAGTAGTAGCAATTGCCGAAAATTTGAACATCAATGTCAAGCCTCCAACTTCAAAGAGGAATAAGCAGGAAAAGCTCGACAATGAAAGCAAGACTAAAAATTTAACGATTGAAAATGTCGTCGACGTTGTAACGGATCTGAATGACAGCGGCTATAATGAAGACAGAGGACAGTCAGTTTTGGCATCCCGGATCAAAAGTGTCGCTTTATTGTCGGGTTTTCTCGAGAATCTCGTCCATGCTGCAGACATTGAAACCATATTTGCTGTTTTTGAACAGTCAATGAATGTTCTTTTCAATATTAACAATGTCCTCTTCTTTCTTCCTGATAGGGACGGAGTTTTGTTGAAAGGACGGACCTCGAAAGCGAACGACTTCAACCTTATCAGCCAAGCTCTTGTCCTTCCAATTCAAAGGAGCTCAAGTACTATAGTCAAATCTTATCTTAACTCCTCCGTTTCCTACCTGACGACAGACAATACCCATAATACCATCGCCGATGGACAAGTGATCGCAGCCTTCAATTGCTCTACAGTATATTTAGTCCCGATTGTCGCCAATAAACAGAGGGTGGGAGTTGTCCTTTTAGGGCTTCCTGAAAACATCAAGGCCTTGCCGCATAGCGACAGTCAATTGATTCAAGTCATTGCACAGCAAATGGGGATTTGTCTATTGCTTGAAGATATGCAGTCGAAAAAGACCGAGGAAATTGAGGCAGAAAGAGTTGCCGCCGTCTCAATGACTGCTCGAAAATTTACTCATGAAATCAACAACCCACTCGGTATAATCACAAATTATCTGGCGACTATGCGCCTGAAGCTGGAGAAAGAAAGTGATGTACATGAAGAGATCGATATTATCAGTGAAGAAATTCGACGTATTAGTTCGATGGTAAACCAAATGGATCTGTTTTCGCAGACAGTTTCATACCGTATGGAATTAACTGATATCAACGCAGTGATCGACGATATTGTTCAGATCGTTAAAGAACCGCTTTTTGCAAAATCAGCCACAGTTATTACCTTCAAGCCTGGAAAAATGTTGCCCCATCTGTTGTCATCAGGAGATGCTCTCAAACAAGTTATTATCAACCTGATAAAAAACGCATCTGAGGCCATGGACAACGGTGGAGCTGTTGATATCATAACAAAAGTTATCCATAACAGGACATCCGAGAACAACTCGACCGAGAAAAATGGCATTGAAATCCTCATAGAGGACAATGGACCAGGAATTCCGGATTCGATTTTGACATCGCTATACAAGCCATTTGCAACAACAAAGAAAAATGGTCACTCAGGCCTCGGATTGTCTATAGTCAATAAGATTGTAAAAGATCTCGGTGGATCAATATCGTGTACAAGCAAGACCAATGTGGGGACATGTTTTTCCATTTTTTTACCCTTTGAAACAAAAGCGGCCAATTCAGCTGTGAAATAAAATGAGTTCCATGCCCAAAATTCTTCTTGTCGATGACGAAAAACGTTTCGTCAACAGTCTATGTGAGATCCTCAGGCACTATCGTTATCAATGCACTGTTGCGGTTACAGGAAATCAGGCTATACGGTTTCTCGAAGGCGACGAGTATGACATTGCCCTGTTGGATGTCAACCTTCCTGACATGTCAGGATGTGATATTCTGAATTTTCTCAGTACGTCGAAAATCATTACAACCTCTATCATGCTTACTGGAATCAACACTGTTGAAACCGCCGTTAGAGCCATGAAAATGGGGGCTTATGATTTTTTAAGCAAACCTATCAATCACGAGCAATTGCTCAAAACAATAGACCAAGCTTACAAACATCACAGACTCTCTGAGGAATTAGCGGCAAGCGAGAAAAGGTTTCGAATATTGGTTGAGGCTTCATGCGAAGGTATTGTTGTTCATGAAAATGGCAGACTCATCGAGGCTAACAATCAGTTTTTTTCCATGTTTGGCTATTCATTTGAGGAACTGACAGAGGGCAGATTCCTTGACAAGATATTGTCCCCACATTCCTCTTTGAAAACTGACCAATGTATTGAAAATAATATATTTGGCAGATACGAACTTACCGGTATTAAAAAAAATGGAAAAGAATTCCCGCTTGAGGCTGCTTCACGCCTGATCAGCCATTTGGGCAAATCGGCGAGGGTCCTTGCACTCAGGGATCTTTCTGAAAGAGTTAGGGCGGAGGAGGAGAAACTCAACCTCCAGAGAAAACTAGCCAAAGCTAATAAATTGAAGGCATTGGGTTTAATGGCCGGATCTGTGGCCCATGATTTGAACAATATCCTGTCTGGCATCGTCAGTTATCCCGAATTACTGCTTTCCCAGATGGACAAATCAGACAAATTCTATAATGAGATTGCACGAATTCAGGATGCAGGGAAAAGAGCTGCTGCTGTAGTTGCCGACCTGGTGCTGCTGGCACGAGGTGGATCGGCATCTGCCAACATTGAGAATATAAACGACATTATCCTTAGTCATCTGAGCTCAATTGAACACCGTGAACGTCTGGCAAATTATCCGAATGTCATTATTGAGACGAATCTCCAGAAAAATCTCTGGAATACATATTGTTCCCATCTGCATATTCATAAAATTTTGCTCAACCTCCTTGGTAACGCCCTCGAGGCTGTTCATGTAAATGGCCTGATTAGGATAACTACTCAAAACTGCCAGTATTCTCACCCTGAAACATTTGAAGTTGATCGTGCTGCAGATCGGAATCAGAATTTTGTCAAGATAACCATGTCTGACAACGGTACAGGCATTCCTCCACAGGAAATCGATCACATCTTCGATCCATTCTATTCCACAAAAAAGCGTGGCAAAAGCGGAACTGGTCTCGGACTGTCAATTGTCTGGAATACTGTACAGCAATACAACGGATGGATTGAGGTCAAGAACAACAACCCAGGGGCAATATTTGAAATATTCTTGCCTGCTACTAGCGCCCAACCTGATTCAAGACAGAGTAATATCGTTGCTCGGCCACCTCGCGGCAATGGGGAGAAAATTCTGCTGATTGACGACTTGTCTGAGCAGAACGAGACGATTTCGCAATTATTAACCAATCTTGGATACTCAACCCGATCCGTTGAGACTGGTGAAGCTGGAATCAATTATTTACAATCTCAGCCAGTCGACCTGGTCTTGCTGGATATGATAATGGGGGGAGGGATGAATGGTCGACAGACCTATGAAAAAATATTGAAAATCAGGCCTGGACAAAAGGCAATTATTATAAGTGGGTATTCAGAAAGCGAAGAAGTATTGAAAGCAAAAGCTTTGGGAGTATCACACTTTCTGGAGAAGCCTGTCACTCTGCCAGTTTTAGCTCTTGCGGTCAGGCAGGCGCTTTCTGGCATGTAGAAGATTTATTCAAGCCTGGAGAGATGTAAGCTGTGCGTGAAAAGAGAAAATTTACCCGTATCACTCTGAATGTGCCAACCATGTTGTCATTTCTTCAGGTTGAGTCATATCACATTGGTTTCATTTCGAATATAAGTATGGGAGGTTGCTACTTCCCAACAAGCGAAATAATGCCTGTTGGTGCTGAATGCCTGATAAATATTACGGTAGGAGAAGGGATCGAAACTGAGGACATCTGCATTCCTGGCGAAATCGTACGATGTGATGGAAAAGGGATAGGAATCAGGTTTACTTACACTCTTGACAGTCTGGGCCAGCAGCTGAGGAAAATCATAAGCAGAAGCAGCCCTGATAAATTGAACAAGTCATTATGTGGAGAATTTGAATCCAGTAGCACAAACTCCACCCAGTAATGCATATTAAACAGCTGCAATTTATGACGCGAATCCTTTATGAACCACTTGGACAAACCAACTCATTTTTCACGACTGAGGACATACTGAACCAGGCCCTGCATCGCCTTCTTCTCCCGTCCTCTGGTTAGATCGGAGAAAATCGCGAGAGGTTCCAGGGCTGCTATGGCCATGTCTTCCGCCTTTTTCCTTGCCATATGAAATCCATCATATTTTAAGATCAGGCCGGTAACCTCGTCCAGTGCAATCCGGCGCAGAGCTGGTTCACCAATTATCTGACACAGGCGCTCACGATCACTTTTCTCAGCTCTTTTCACCGTCACAATCAGCGGATAGGTCATCTTTCCTTCGACGAGATCATTCCCCACCCGCTTGCCCGTCGCCGAGGTCTTGCCCTGGTAATCGAGGAGGTCGTCAATTACCTGGAAGGCGGAGCCGAGACAAAGACCATACTCCCGCACAGCGTTTCTCTGCTCCTCCGTACCTCCAGCCCACAGGGCACCAACCTCACAGGCGGCGGCAATGAGCAGTCCGGTCTTCTCCAGAATGGCGCGCTGATAGTCTTCTTCAGACAGATTAAAACACGAAGCGTTGCGAACCTGCAGGAACTCTCCGTCAACCATTCTCCCCGTTGCATCGGAAAGAACATTCAGTGCCTCGCTACCAGCAAGTGCGCCGACGATTGCCATCGAACGCGCATGGAGATAATCGCCGGCCAGAATCGCCGCAACCGTGCCGAACCGGACATGCACTGAAGGCCGTCCACGCCGGGTATCGGCGTTGTCTATGACATCATCATGCATCAGAGTCGCCGCGTGCAGGTATTCAAACGCCCGTGCGAGCTGATAAATCTCGGGATCATCCCTGCCGCAGAGGCGGGCGGCCAGTACCGTCAATAGCGGACGTATCCTTTTACCGCCGTTAAAAAGGCTGTAGCGGAGGACGTCAACCAGGAGTTGATCGACCCGTGCAGTCAGCCCGTCGATATCTGCCTGCATCGCCGCATCGATCTGGCCCGCCTCCTTGCGGATGATCGCCATAAGGATTTCATTTGCCGATCCGGTCATTCCCCCTCACTTTACACATGGTCAACCTGAACATATGTCCTGTCGTCGCTCCCGCGCAGACGACGGTCTGGTGGCATTACTCGTCCTTCTACCAGTTTGACTGGGCATGACGTTTTTTCATGAGACTCCTGCAACGTTTGCACTATCGGTCGTAGCACCGAAAAAATCAGCCAAGTTGTCCAAGGAGCGCACAACCGGCGAAGGCGGCAGACTCTTCAGGAACATCCGGCCATATCCTTTGGAAAAGAGCCGCACATCCATGATGGCAATCACTCCTCGGTCAGTAGCCGCCCGCATCAGCCTCCCCACGCCTTGCCGCAGGCTGAGGACAGCTCTCGGCACCTGGAAATCGAAAAAGGGTTGGCCGCCATTGTTGTTGATGATCTGTATCCGGGCCATCAAAACCGGGTCCGTTGGCACCTCGAACGGCAACTTGTCTATGATAACGCAGCTGAGCGATTCTCCGGGAACATCGACGCCTTCCCAGAAACTGGCAACTGCCAGAAGAACTGAGTCCGTGGTGTCACGAAATGCATTGAGCAGAGTCTGTCGCGATGCCCTGCCCTGTACAAGTACAGGATAGCCAAGACGGCCGTCAAGAAAATCCGCCATACAATCCATCGCTTTAAAACTGGTGAACAGAACCAGAGCCCGTCCACGGCTGAGCTTGAGAATATCAAAGACCCGGTCGTTGACACGGACCTGGAAATCGCGGGCTGTCGGTTCTGGGAAACCGGCTTCAGGGATATACAACAGCGTCCTGTTCCGGTAATCGAACGGTGAATCGAAACGGAGAAATTCAGTGCAATCGTCAAGACCGAGACGGTCCTTCGCATAGGCGAACGAACCGGCTGAGGACAACGTGGCTGAAGTCATCACGCAGTACCGAACGGTCTTGTAGAGGCAGCGTTGCAGATGACCGGCGATCTCAACGGGTGTGGCGGAGAGAACAATCGCACGTTCCCGGCGTTCGTACCAGTGAACATTTTTAAAGTCTCCCCCCGTCTCCATAGTCGCTATCTCTTCCAAATTCGCCTGCAGTTCCGCAATCCTTTTGCCCAGTGTGACCCAGCCTTCCCCTCGAGCCTCGTGGGTCTCAGCCTGCTGCCGCAACCTGTCCAAGGCCGCAAAGATCTGCTCAATTTCCATTTTCCAGGAAGCCCGAGAGATCTTATCAACCATTGCATCGAGATGATAACGACCGCGATCTTCGGGAAATAGACTGACAAAATGTTCTATCCGCTGCCTGACTCCCTCGATGGTCCCAAGAAGCAGGTCAACGGCTGCAGGATCAAGATCAAGCCCAGCCTGCCTTTCGAGATCGGTGAACAGGTCCAGTAGTTGATATTGGCTGAAGGTCTTGCCGAAGAACTGGGAAGCCACATTTTCAATATGATGTGCCTCGTCAAAAATTACCCCCTCGTAACGTGGCAGGACTTCGCCATGGCCAGCACTGCGGAGAGCAAGATCGGAGAAGAACAGATGGTGATTGACAATTAACAGGCGTGCCGTCCCGGCTCTGCGGCGGAGCTGATTGATAAAACAGGAGGTCGACTCGGGGCATTCACCCCCAAGGCACTGATTGGACTGGGCTGAGATCTTCGGCCATAACACTGAGCTATCCCTCAGCCAAGGGAGTTCGGCCCGGTCGCCTGTTTCTGTCTTATCCAGCCACATCTCTATCCTGTCACTTTCCGAATCCTCAAGAAGTGAAATCTGACACGACACTCGATGCTGGTACCAGCGATAGTGACAGAGGTAATTTTGACGCCCCTTGATGCACAGGGCGGGGACATCCATTCCCAGGACTTTTTCGACGAGCGGGATTTCCTTGTTCAGGATCTGGTCCTGCAGGTTCAGAGTCGCCGTTGAGATAACGAGCTTTCTCCCCGAAAGGATCGCTGGAATGAGATAGGCCAGGGTTTTACCAATGCCGGTTTCCGCTTCGACCACCAGTAACCGCGCTCCTGAAAAAGAATTCTCTCCCTCCATGTCCTCAGCTAGCAGCGAAGCCAGAGCTTCTGCCATGGCCAGCTGCCCTGGACGGGCTTCGAATCGTGGCAACCGTCGCGACAGGAGGCCATTCTGAGAAAATATTTCATTCATTTTCATAACCTGCAACGTCAAACTGCGCCCCCTATCAGAACAGACATTTCCTATAATTACATGTTGTTAAGCAAGTCAAAATGATCCACTGAGATCATTTTCCTTCCCATTTTCCATTAGACCTGTCATATGTTAAGAAGATGCACTGTGGCTGGAAATGGTTGTGCGAATACTGGTCAGGATGGATAGCTTTTCGGTTCTCCCTGTTCATCCGTCTTCAACTCCGGATCATCCCCGATGGTTGAGCTTCTCTCTCGCAAAGGCGCACAGACAGCACTTGCGACCACAGATCTGGTCAAGGCCGATGAATGCATAGTCGTTGTCGACGATTCACCGGAAGTCGTCCTTCTGCTGAGCCATTACCTGGCAAAACTCGGGCTGACAGTCTTACAGGCCGGGACCACCCGCGAGTTGTACATCCTGCTCGAAACCAGGAAAATAGCCCTCATCCTGCTTGATATCGGTCTTCCGGACAGGGACGGCAGCGAGATCCTTGAAGATCTCGTCAACAATTACCAGGACCTTGGCATCATCATGGTAACCGGGTCGTTTGACCTGCAGACAGCGCTCGATTGCCTGCGGCGTGGGGCCGACGACTATCTGACGAAGCCGGTAACCATGGACCAATTTACCCACACCGTCCAGACTACGCTGAAAAAGAGGCGACTGGCCATCGACAACCGTACATTCCAGCAGGAGCTTGAGGCGACCAATACGAGGATGCAGTTTCTGCATCAGCTCAACCAGAAGATGAACTCTGCATATCTCGGCACTGTCGAGCTCAATGGTATCCTGCAAGCCATCCTTGTCGGAATTACTTCAGACGAGGGCCTCAGATTCAATCGTGCATTTCTTGCCCTCTTCAACGAGACAGGTGAAACTCTGCAAGGTCGTATTGCCATCGGACCATCAAATCGTGAAGACGCGGGGAGAGTCTGGCTTTCTATTAAGGAACGCAACCTGCATCTTACCGACATCATAGCTCATTTACGATCCGACTATCAAGAAGGAGACTTCGAGGTCAACCGGATCGTGCAATCATTGCAGATCCCTGAAACAGACAGCAGCCATATTCTCATCAAAGCTGCCAGCAAACGCAAGAGTATTCTTGTCCTCGGCGGAAAGGACGGTGAAGAACCTGTCTCCAGGCAATTGCTCGATATCCTTGGCGAAGATACATTTGTCGTCGTTCCTCTGTATTCACCCAGCCGGTCTCTTGGCGTCATCGTCGTCGACAATTTCATCACCGGAAAGCCCATCACCGCCGACGACATCAATTCGCTGGAGATCTTCGCCAGCCAGGCCAGTCTTGCCATCGAGCACAGCCACCTTTATGAGGATATGCTGCAGAAGATTGACGAGCTAGAGATCGTCAGCCAGGAACTCGAGCACAGCAAGGACCTGCTTGTCGAGGCAGAAAAATATTCAGCGATTGGGCATATGTCGGCCCAGTTGGCCCATGCGATCCGCAACCCGATCACTTCGATAGGCGGCACAGCCCGTCTTCTCGCCCGAAAAAGCCATGATCCTTATACCATCAATTTCCTCAATATCATTACCAAAGAAGCCGAAAAGATAGAAACCACGCTCGAAGACCTCTTCAACTTTGTTCAGGATAACACTCTGGTACTTACAACCCAGCACGTCAACGCCCTTCTCCGTCGTTGCGTGATCGCCTTTTATCCGATGATGAAAAAAGCAAACGTTCATTACGATATCATTCTTCCTGAGGATGACCCTGTCGTCCAGATCGATGCCGATCGCATCAAACTCGCCCTGATACACCTCATCCGCAATGCCATTGAAGCCATGCCAAACGGAGGCAATCTGAAAGTTCAGGCCTCTAAAAAGGATGATACTCTCCACATATCGATTGCGGATACTGGCATCGGTATCTCGCCGACAGCTCTTCCACACGTTGCCGACCCCTTTTTCACGACGAAAGTTTACGGAACAGGCATGGGCTTGACTCTTGTCCAGCAGATCCTCTCTTTGCACAGAGGCAGTCTCCAACTCCGACCGCATGCTGATTGCGGAACTATTGCGACGATCAGCCTACCGCTCGGCATTTCAACTCTCCCTGAAAGCTGAAAGCAGGCAACCAGCAAGAGACAATGCCGCAGCGAGGGAGAATGTCCAGTGTAGAGCCGACAGAAATTCGGGGACATCAGAAGCCTGGAAGCCATGCAAATTCCTTCCGCCACTCAAAAGAGCAAAAACAAAAGAAAAAACTGCCCCTGACAGCCCTGCTCCAATCAGCATTCCGAGATTTCGAGAAGTAGCGAGAATACCTGAAGCAACACCGATATACCGCTCTTCAATTTTTGCCAGAACCGACGCGCTGTTCGGTGAAAGGAACAGCGCCTGACCTGCCCCAAGAGCAGACAAGGCAATAACTATTGCTATTATGGGGGTCTCCTCGTGCAGGCCCGTCATCGTCATAACCGAAAAGCAACTTATACCCAACCCCACGGTGGCTGGCAATCGAGCTCCTATGTGATCATAAATCCACCCTGCTGCCGGGGAAACAATCACAAGGCTTGAAGGCAATGTGAGCATCAGCAGTCCAATCCTGTCAGCAGGCAACTCAAGAACGTAATCAAGATAGAATGGCATGAGCAGGATAACCATGAATAGAACTGTGAACGAGAGTGCAGCTGTAATTGAGGCCGTTGCAAAATACCTCCTACGGAACAGAGCATAAGGCAGCAGAGGATTCAGAGCCTGGCGCTCATAACGCGAGAACAATCCGATAACGGATAATAAACCAAAGAGATTCAAGCTGATCATCTTACTGCCCATGGCCTCGTAAAAGCTGATCAATACTATGAACAGTAGAACTGCAGTTCCCCAAAGAGCAGAGCCGACCCAATCATACGCCCTCTTCGCGGCCAGACATTTCTCGTCCTTATCGAGACCCAGATAAAAATGGCCGAGAATATATACAGATAAACTTAAAGGAAGTGTAACAAGAAATACCCAGCGCCAGGAAAAATGCCTGATCAGCAGACCACTGATGAGCGGACCACTCATAAGGCCACAGGATGTCGCAAGTCCCACCAGCCCAAGACCTCGCCCGAGTTGATCGGGAGGAAAGACAATTTTGATAATTGCCGGTCCGGAGGACATCATCATCGCAGCACCAACACCTTGAATACACCTCATCACCACCAGTTGGGGAAATGATGCGGCGATTGAAGCACCTGATGCGGCTACAGCAAAGATAAGCACTCCAAAGAGAAAGATTTTACCCTTTCCGTAGGTATCGGAAAGATGTCCCCAAAGTACCAGGGTTGAAGTAATGACTGAAAGGTAGACGAGAACAATCAACTGACCGACCGCAAGACTGGTGGAGAAAGAACGCATTATGCTGGGCAGAGCAACATTGATCATGCTGCTGTCCATCGTCGAGATCAGGACACCGACGGCCACCATATAAAAATACGGCCACCGTCTCGACTGCGTCTCTCCCATTTTTCAGGCCCACAATGAAAATAAAACTTATCACCATCAAACCGCAGCCAATCGACAATCCGAACAAATAGGAGAATCAAACAGATGGATCGCTCCCATACATTCAGGCAAATCTCGCATACTTTGCCGTCATCCCTGCGAAGGCGGGCAGCCAGGGCAGCCTTGGGTGTGGATTCCCGCCTGCTCGGGAATGACGGAACTCCTGTCATTCATCACTGTCGGATGAACCATGCTCTTCGCATCGGAGTCTGATGATCTGTCAATCCGCCCAGATTGCCGACTTTCACATACCACCATACTCATAGCTGAAACATGATGGTAATCAAAAAAAAAAGCGGACTCCATAAGGAGTCCGCTTCAAGATCAAACTAGTTTAGCTGTTTGAGATCGTACTTAGAAAGATACGTCAAGAATCACACCTGCGCCAACTGCCGGCTCAGGCAATCCATCTACGTCCAGGTAACCAGCTTCAAAGCTCAACTCAGCACCGTCAGTTACAGCGTATACTGCACTACCGGAAACCTCAAAGGCAGAGTCGACCGAATCAAGCAAGTCGTTGTCGATATCAGCATAGGCAACAACACCTGTCAGGGTCAACTCCTCGGAAACCTTAAAGCTCGGAACCAATGCGCCGAACAGGGTGTCGCCGAGAGAACCGATCCGTACGCCGGTAGCGATGTTGCTCACGTCACTCAACATGATGAAGGGACCGAAGTCGCCATCAGCCTGGAACCCGTCCATGGTGTAACCAAGGCCGGCTGCCAGGGTGACTGCTCCGATCGGAGCGGCAACCTGACCGTACACACCAAAAGGATCATCCTCATAACCAAAATAATCGCCATCGAACCATGCGATGTCACCCAACAGCCCGACATTGCCCATGGCCCCGGTAACTTCCGCGGCTACTGCGAAACCGTCATTGCCAGTGGCCTGATCATCGTTCTTTGCCCAGACAGACGCAACCAAGCCCCAACCACCGTCAAATTTCTGATCAACCAAGATACCATACTGATCGATATCGTCATCATTGATCAGATCGTTGTCGATAATCGTTGTCGTTCCGGTAGCAACATTGGTTACTGTCAGGATCTGGCTCTCATCAAACTCATCCAGTTTGTGGTAGAAAGCGACAACCGTGGTGGAATCATTGGAATACTTGATGTTTGCGCCGTCAACACGGATATCCCAGAGGGCAAAGGTGGTGACGTTGAAGGGCATCAAACCACCTTCAATGGAAACCGGTCCAATCGGGGTGCCGACATATGCATAATCAGTGAACAGGTTGGATTGTTCACCTCCGTCACGGGTCAACTTAGTACCATCCCACTTGGCCTCGGACATACGCAGACGAGCGACTGCATACGCGCCGCCCTTGGACTCGGCCTTGATTTTCAGACGCACGCGAGAGTTCCAGTTGCTTGTGTCAGAATCGACGAAATTGTAATCCTGGAAATAGAATGCACGGGCACGACCATCACCAGTAAAGCTCACTCCAGGCTCAGCTGAAGCAGTGGAAACCATGGTACCTGCCAGCATCAGGCCGGCTGCGGCAACAATTAATTTCTTCATCTCATTTCTCCTTGATAGCTTGTATTTCCCCCATTGATTTGGGGCTGTCGAACATCCCTCTCTTTCAATCTAACTGACTGCTTTCAACCCAAGTTTTCTGAAAGAGAAAAAGCTTTATGAATGAGTATGTATACTTGTTCCATTTTCATGTCAAGTAATTTTTACCGGAGTTTAAAAATTTATACCTTTATTTTCCCGGAAGCTGCATCTCATATACCAGCATCTTGCTCTCCTTGGCAGCGATCAGGCCAAGAAAAGTGTCCCCAGGAATCTGCCCTACGTAGAGTTGCGCCCTGCCGCCGACTTCACCGTCTTTGGCTTCCCCCTCGGCGAGGACAAAACTGTAGTCGGCGATATAACCGGTGATGGTGTTGGTACGCCACATCTCGATCAGCGCTGAATCGCTCCAGCCCAGACAAGCAATGTTCCCTCCTTCATATTCCCTGAAATTGCGAAGGAAAAGAGGGGTTACCCGTTTATTCCGGCCAATGATGATTTCCTGTTTACCATCGCCGTCAATATCTCGGGCCAGTAGTCTCGTCGGCACGAAGGCAAGTTCTCTGTCAGAATCCTCACCGGCAGCACTTGCTCCAGGGCTGTTCGGCATCCGGTCAAGGTTGGCTGGGCCGAGGTAATTTGTACTGCCGCCATATGCACCTTCGCTGACGAAAATCAAATTACTGCTGGCATCATAAACGAGAAGTTTTTCATTCCTGTCAATCGCTACCAATTCTGCCGTCTTATCACCATTAAGATCGGCCCAGACAAAGTCAAACAAGTTGAATTTCTCCGGGACCGGCAATTTCGCTCCCCGCTTGAACCTGTCGCCCTCTTTTCTCTCAAGGAGGAACAGTCCAGGCCTGACAAATCCTTCTCTCGATTCAATCCCGGACATCTGCCCAACCAGAACCATTCCCTTACCAGGCACTTCCATGGGCCTCAGGAACCAAGCAATGTTCTCCTGCCGCACCGAAATGGCATTAGCCGGTGACCACTGGAGTATCATGGAAGCAACTCGAAACCGCTCGTTGGCACTCACATAGATCTCCGCCTTCCCATCCTTATCAAGGTCTGCAGTGGTGACGGCATGAATCCTGTACGTTGGCCTCAGGGCATGACTACCAACTTTCTGAAATCGTCCCTCACGATATCTGAAGACCTGTATTTCGGTTTTCGAGGCAAAGATTATTTCCACATTTCCGTCTCCATCGACATCACCTGTATCCATGGCGGCGACAAGAACCGGAATGGTTGCACTCCTCTTCATCCCTTCAGCTGTGGCCTCTATGGTGCTTCCTTCACTGCTGACGATGGCCCCGCCACCAAACATTCCTTTTTTGTATTGCTTTTCCGGGTGCTCGGTTTGAAATCCGGCCATCCCATCGCTTGCTTGCCCGGTTGAAACAGACGAATCGGAACGCTGCTGTGCTGCCACTATGGTATCTGCTATCTCATCAGCCAACGTATTTATGACAGCGATGACCTGTTCCTCGCTTTCGGCAAGGCCGGTAAAGTTATAGGGATTGCTCTTATTGGTACTTGCGGAGATCACCACCTGGATCTTGAGGCTGGTATCCGTTGCATAAGCCGCCCCTGACACGAGGTAGTCGGCCTGCAATGTTTCAAACACCCCCTTGACCTGCTGACCTTTGGCGACAGCCGTCTCAAGGCTTTTCAACTCTGCCTCACGCCCAACATAATCAACCAGCTGAATTCCGCTCTTTGCTGCCAGTCGGCTTGCCAGCATCGAATGAATGCCATCTGCAAGATAGGCATACTTCCCTGCCGAACTGCTGTCAAAAGGGAAGCAGAGAAACCGATATGGCCCGTTCCCGACTTCAGCCTGAACATCAGATCCAACCACCAGTGCCGCTAAGAAAACAAGAACTCGAAACAGTCTATCGACCATAGATTTCACCTGATTTTCATTTTCACTACCGGGCACAATTTGCCCCGCACACCCGCTCCATGCGACAGGGTACCTATATCGTACTTTCCCTTCTCCCGCAACAGATCATCATTTCCGCACCCCCAAAGGAATACGACAGCCAACCTCGACCACATGAAAAGCACTCATACTGGCACCAACAATTCACGATCCTCCGATTTTGCCTTGACATTCATCGGCAAACATCGCATATGTTAAGTATAATAATTTGTACTTTAATCAATGAGTGCTGTTGCTCAGTTATCATTTCACCAATCCCCATGAGATATTCATTCCGTCTGATTTTCAGCGTACTCATCCTTCTGGCCTTTGCACATGGGGTGCAGGCGGAGGAGTCCGCGACACACAGCCTATACAAAGTTACAACCTTCAACCTTGGCGCATCTGTTGATTTTCAAGATTTTTCCTCTGTAAATTCAGCAAAATACAGACCATTGCTCATAACAAATAGCAAAATAGACATCCTTGGAGCGAACCGCTTCAAAGATGTTAACTTCAATATATCCGAAGAAAAGAGTGGTGTCAGTGGATTTGCCATTGCCGCTGAATATTCCCCGCTCTCAAAAATCGCCGTTCAGGGTGTGGTCGGTGTAACGAAAAACAATTGGGACCCGAATACTGCAGAACACAAATCGAGTTGGGAAGCGAACTTGGGCGTTATCTATAAAATGTTCGGCAACCTCCGGTATGAAATGCATTTCGGCTATATGGATACCGGCGATATCTTTAAAGAGCGAAACACATATACAGATGTCGAAAGTATCATCATGATCAGCAATCAGCTCACGATGAGTTTCTAATTAATATCAAGATTTTCCTGCGACAAGTAACTCCATCAAAGTGGTTACTTGTTCACTTCAGGTCCCATCTTTCCTCTCCATCACAGAATATCGCTGATATCTGGGTTTCGACTGGCATCAATACGTTTTCAGATACTTTCCGATACGTTGCAAGTCTGTCCAGGCCGCTTTTTTCATCGTCGGATTCTGAAGGAGAAACGTTGGATGATATGTCACAACTACCGGTATGCGCTTCCCTGCCCCGACTGTAATTGAGTGGAAACCTCCCCTGAGTCGCGAAAGCGGCTGAGGACTTCCCAGAAGAGCTTTTGCGGCCACCAATCCCATGCCGCAGATGATTTCCGGCTCAATCAAAGTGATCTGTCGACGAAGGTATGACTCGCATGTCATAATATCCAACGAAGTTGGCTCGCAGCCATCCGGCACGACACACTTGATGGCATTGGCGACGCAAACCTTGTCCTTCTCTAGATGTATTGCTTCAAGCATCCGGGAAACCATCCGATCCTCTTCAACTCCGAACTGGACGTTACCCGGCAACGACAGTTCATCAGGGCACCGCAGCCAATCACCCACCAGCATAAGCCGGACACCTGAATTGAGTCCGCCCCCCACCCGGTAGCCAATACGCTGCTCACACAAACTGCAGGCCCTGCAACTCGCAATTTCAGAGCGAACAGTTTCAAGGGATTCGGTTGACGCATCTCCTTCGTCAAGATTCCCCTTCCTTGCGGCAGTAGCCGCCATCCTTGAATCAGCGGCGTTCAAAGCATCGCCATGGCTCCGGGATAGCGTGCCGTGGTGTTGTCTTGAATCGACGCTCATGAGAAAACGATCCACTCCGTCATTTCTCGGATAACTCCCAATTCCAGAACTGCGATGGTAGTTCAATAACCCTGTTATCCATTCTAAATATTCAAACAAATGCATTTTCCCCATGCAATTCCGGACTTTTCACCAATCCGCCCCCAATGCAGACTCCCACTACCAGATATTACACGCTGACCTCCGAACTTGGTACAGCCAAGCCTATTATGGCACGAACAATCCCAATTCTTAAATTTTTCTCTGGCACGCGCTGAAAAATGAGCAGTCAAACGGGAGTTAATAGAGTATGTTATAAGATCATTACTGGCTTTTTTCTGCTTTCTTTTTACTCAATAGAGTCATTATCTCACTGAAGGGTAACACATTGAACAAAGAAGAATTCAGCTTATCCAGAAAAAAGCTTGGCAAAACCCAGAAACAACTCGCTGAGCTATTGGGTATGTCTCTCAAGACCATTCACAGCTACGAGCAAGGCTGGCGTTCGATTCCATCCCATATCGAACGTACGATTTATTTCCTCTTGATAAACCAGCGCGGAAGAAACACGGACATGATCCCCTGCTGGGAGAAAAAACAATGCCTGGATTGGGAACACTGCCCTGCATATGAATTTCAAAGCGGTCATCTCTGCTGGTTCCTCAATGGCACTCTCTGCGAATGCACACAACAACAAGGAAACACAAATAAGCTTGAAATATGCAAATCCTGCTCGATTTTCCTCTCTCTCTTAAAATAGCCTTCATACCATTTCCCTGATATATCTGATCGCCTTCCTGACTACTTCAAGACAGGACAGGTTGCATGGCGTCTCGCCGTTGCTTAATATTTAAGCAATAGCTACAATAGGAGCCAAAGAACGTCTCAAACGCCTCATTCTCCAACTCCCACCAAGACCAGCAAAGGAGCCGGATATGCCCATTTATGAATATCAATGTAACGAATGCAAGACCATTTTCGAAGCCCTTGTTACCACAGCGTCAAAAATGGAACCGATTTCCTGCAGCACTTGCAAGAGCAATAACGTCAGAAAGATTCTCTCAAGCAGCGGATTCAGACAGGGATTAAATTCTTCAGCACAATCAGGGGTATCGGGTCAGAAGTGCAACTCGCGAGGCGGGTTTTCCTGAGCCCACTAGCACCAGGCCCGGTCCGGGCTGCAATCAATCCTGTTTTTTCTGTTGAGAAAAATCATATATGTATTCGTTTTTTTTCAACAGCCCCTGCTCGCGCCTTGCAACATCTTCGAGATAGGCAGGATCCTTCTTAAGACGCTCAATCTCAGTCGACAGAGATGCGTTGCTTTTCTCAAGTTGAAGGGTTTTTTGCTCAAGACCCCTGAAGCGCGAATGCTTTTGCAAATACGCCAGAATACCAATGCGCGGGGCGAAGATTATCCAGGTAAAAACGGCTGCCACCAGGAAGATTGCTATCCTGACAAACATCTTTTCCTGCATCGGCGTCAAGTGCAGTTTCAGTTTCTTCTTCATCCACGATCCTTTCTGGCCATCAATCAGCAACCTTTGGCCTGCACATGCCTTTTCACCAGTTGCCTGGCTATAATGAATAGCCATTTAAGACACACATTGAAACAGAACAGAAAACACCTCAAACGTCGAGAGGAATTCATATAGACCCCAGTCCTCAACGTGCAGTTCGGACGTTTGGCAATCCCTCGCGGCCCGATAGGAAAATTTGGAGACGATGGAAGAGCCGCATCCTGCGGCAGCAGCAGAGTGATTTCCAGATCAGGAATCGATGTCGCCGACGCTTTCATCAAAGGCGCAAAACAGATTTTGACATCGCTGTCCGGCAAGGTATCTAGGCGACGTCCCTCGAGAGCCAATTCCCAGGCATTTTCAGTGCCACTGTTCTTCCTGCTGCTGCACGGTAATGAATTCAAAGAATGCAGAACACTTCAGGTTACTTGACCCGCATCACCATCATGATGACAATCCCTGCTTCATACAACAAGTAGAGAGGGCCGCCCATCATCAGCATATTGACGACGTCCGGAGTCGGAGTCAGCATTGCCGCGATAACGGCGATAATAAGCAGGGCTACTCTCCGTTGCCGTTCAAAAAACCGCCGGGTACAGACACCTACCCGTGCCAGAAATATCATCATCAGCGGAAGTTCGAAGACTATGCCAAAAGCAAGGAAAAACACTGTCGTAAAGTTGACGAATTTGCTTATCGAAATGACCGGCTGCAACTCGGCGGAACCAAACCCAAGCAGGAATTTGATGCCTAGTGGCAGGGTAATGAAATAGCAGAAAAGAGTTCCCGCATAGAACAACAGACACGTAAAAAGAATGAAAAGAATCGTGTCCCTTCTCCTGACACCGAAAGGTTTGCCCATCGCCTGCCAGAAAAGGGTTGCAGCCCATGGCATCAGACTATAGATCGCCAGGAACAGTGAAAGTTTGACATGGGCGAGAAAGGGTTCCGCCACGGAAAAAAAATACAGTTTGTCAGCAAGATGAGATTGAAAGGTCTCAAGCAAGCGGGGCGATACGACGAAAATTCCTCCGGTCAGCCCGATAGTGGTGAGAACGAGAGTCCTGATCGTCCTGCGGAGTTCGACCAGCACAATCACGAGAGGGCTTTTTTCGGCCATGAAGAAGACATTTTCTGAAAAAGGGAAGACACGCAAACGAGGCAATGCAAGATAGCAAAAGCAGAATGGAAAAGCAATTTGTTAGAGGTTGCTTTCAACATGCAGCCGTGATAAACAAGGCAGGGAAACCGTTCTCCTCCACCATAACCATATTCTCAAACCTACAGCCATGCTAGAATTACGATTCATCCGGGAAAATCTTGAACTTGTCAGGAAAAAGACCGCTCTCCGCGGCCAGGATACAGCCAAGCTCGACCAGTTTTCAGCCCTTGATCAGCGCCGCTTGTCTTTATTGACCGAAGTCGAAGGTCTGAAAAACCGCCGCAATACAGTTTCAAAGGAAATTTCACTGTTAAAGCAGGATAGGGAACAGGGATCGGAACAAGCTGACGTCCTGATTACGGAAATGCGGGATGCCAATCAGCGTATAAAGGATCTCGATCAGGAATTATCCTTGATCGAAGAGCAGCTGCAGGCCATAGTCATGGCCATCCCCAACCTCTGTGACGAGAGCGTGCCGGTCGGCCGGAGCGACAGCGACAACACCGAAATACGCACCTGGGGCGCCAAGCCAGAATTCACCTTTTCACCGAAACCCCACTGGGAATTGGGCGAGGACCTCGGCATCCTTGATTTCGACCGGGCCACCAAACTGGCCGGGGCCCGCTTTACCCTGATGAAAGGCTTTGCCTCAAGGTTGGAGAGAGCACTGATCAACTTCATGCTCGATCTGCACACCCAACGTCATGGATATACCGAAGTCCTGCCTCCTTTCATGGCCAACACCGCCTCTCTTACGGCGACCGGGCAATTGCCGAAATTCGCCGACGACCTGTTTAAAATTGACAACTGGGACCTCTATCTGATCCCGACGGCTGAGGTGCCGGTCACCAACATCCACCGCGACGAAACTCTCGATGAGCGCGATCTCCCACTCTGCTATACCGCCTACACCCCATGCTTCCGTTCAGAGGCCGGTTCTTATGGTCGCGACACACGCGGTCTGATCCGCCAGCATCAGTTTGACAAGGTGGAATTGGTTAAATTCACAACTCCCGAAACATCAATGCAGGAACTGGAAAAACTGCTCAACGATGCCGAAACGGTGCTGCAGCTTCTTGGCATCCATTACCGGGTTGTCTGCCTGTGTACCGGCGACCTCGGTTTTTCCGCCACCAAGACCTATGACATTGAAGTCTGGCTACCAGGGCAGAACACCTTTCGGGAGATATCGTCCTGTTCGAACTTCCTCGACTTCCAGGCCAGGCGCGGCTCTATCCGCTACCGCCCCGAGGGGCAAAAGAGAAGCCGCCTTGTCCACACCCTCAACGGCTCAGGCCTGGCGATCGGCAGAACACTGCTGGCCATACTGGAAAACTACCAGCAGGTAGATGGCAGCGTGAAACTGCCGGAAATTCTCAAGCCGTATTTCGAGAATCGGTTCTGAAACGCTGCGGCAAAGTGCTTCGCCTGCCGCAGCTCACACTTTCGGCAGGCGAATCCGAAGTTCGATCTCCTCAATCTGGTCAGTAAACTTCAGAGATCCGACGAATCCATGGACAGTGCTCGCCAGAACTTCCTGAACAAAATTCTTCAAAGGCATCCTCCTGCCATTGACGAATAAGACCGCCCTCTCCTGTTTGTTTCGCTGCTCGAGAAGAAATTTTTTCTCAATGAAACGGGCAATGGCCTCACTCTCATCCAGACGAAAAACATTCTCGCCTTCCACGCCTTCGAGATCCGTTGCAATCGCGATTATGCCATGCACTTTATTGCGCAGCATGCGTTCTCGGTCTCGGAGCACTTCGATCTTCGGCACCCTGCGGGCATCCTTAAAACCTTCACCGATGACAATATCGACATCCGAGAAATACCGATACGAGAGTGCAACCAGAGGTAGATTGTCATTGCCGGCCTGCAGGACCATCTTGTCAGGGCCAATGAACATGACCGAGTCGGCACCGGCCATCCTGTGTTTGGCCGTGTCCGTGCCAGGGCTATCAAATGCGATGCCTGGTTCCTTGCTCGATTTGACAACCGCGACACGATATCCAGCCGCCTTAAGATGACTGACAACCTGGCTGGCCAGTGTGGTCTTGCCACTGTCGTGCCAACCAACGAAGGTTACAATAGGTGTCATAGTTACCTCAAAAATCCTTCTATCGATCACGGCCCTGCATGAGGCCAATTCTCCGGTTAAATTGGCAAACGCCCACCGGGCAGATGGCTGGGGACGGCCTCCTGTCAACATGAGCCGACAGACAACCAGCGTTGGAGGAAAAATCGGAAAGAACCCTCATGTTCCGTAAGGCGAAGCACTAGTTTTCAGTAGGCGTTCCACCCACATTGGCAGGTGCATTCTTGCTGAAACTCTCCTTCTCCGTCCATAGCACCGCGCGGCGGGTCAGCTCAACTGCACTCTTCAGACAGAGTTTCTGTTTTATCCTGTCACGGTATGTGCCGATGGTCTTGATACTGAGCTTCATCCGTTCCGCAATGGCCCGGGTCGACAACCCCTGCCCGATGAGTCGGAAAACCTCGAGTTCCCTGTCAGTCAGCACTTCCTCCGACTGGGCGCCCTGAGAATCGGGATTAACCTGGAATTTGTCGAGAAGATAGGACATCATATTTGGGCTGACATGGATTTTCCCCCGAAGGATGTTGCGGATAGCCTGAATGATCGACTCCGAGGCCTCTTTCTTCATCACATAGCCCCTGGCTCCGGCACGAATCGCCCGCTCTGCCCAGACCGACTCATCATGCATCGACAGGACCAGAACCAGCACGCTGTTCGGCCCGCTGGCAATTTCCTTGACCAGATCCAAACCGTTTTCCTGGGCCAGCGATATATCAATGATCGCAAGATCCGGCTTCTTCTCGATCAGTTCCCTCCTCGCCGAACGGATGTCTTCTGCCACCCCGCAGACGGTAAAATCTTCCTCCTGGTTCAGCAGTTCTTCCATTCCCATGCGAAAGACCGGATGATCATCGACGATGAGTATCTTTGACATTTTTGTTCCTTTTTCCAAGCAGAACCAGCATATCCCGACGGGATCAATCGATCTCCACGGCCATGTTCCGTTCACCCACCGAAGGCACCTGGCGATTCCCATACTGTCCTTGTGCCTCACCTGAGAGCGATACAACGGTCCCGCCACGCCCCCCGGGGGTTATCGATAAAGTCGCACCGATCGCCTTTGCCCTGTACTTCATGGTATGCAACCCCATTCCCTGATGCTGGGCGGCCTCGGCAATACCGTCGCCATCATCGCTGACGGTGACGTTCAGTCGGCTGGCATCCTTGGCTATCGAGATCATGATATTCCTGGCCTTGCCATGGCGGGCAGCATTGAACACCGCTTCCCGGATAATATAATAAATATGGGTCGCCTCATTGTTGTCGATCGCCTCCTTCGGGCTGTCGAACATGAGCGTGCATTCAACGTAAAAGAGGCTCTCGACTTCGACGATCAATTCCTCGATCGCTGCCTCGAGTCCCTGCTCGATAATATGCACAGGATACAAACCCCTGGCCAGCCGCCTTGTCTTTTCAATCGCCTCCCGGATCAGATTGCGGATCCGTTGCAGCTGCCTGGCCTTGTCGGGGGCATCGACTTCCAGCTTTTTCTGCAGGACCTTGGCCAGCATTTCAACGCCGCTGAGATGGGAACCGAGGTCGTCGTGCAGGTCCCGCCCAACCTTGCTCCTCTCTTCCAGACTCACGGCCATGATCTGCCTCTCCAGCCGCGCCATCTCGATTTCGGAACAGGTTTTCAATACATGCAGCCACATTCCCTCAAGCAACATCGCCATCTGTCTTATATCTGAATTGTCGTAGTTCGAGCTGTTGTTACAGACTCCCGCCACCACCACGATCTTGCCCCCGTTATAAATCGGTACATCCAGATGCCGCTTCACCGGAATAATGTAGGGATAGACCAGATTGCCCTCTCCACCGTCAAAGGCGTTGTTGATTATCGCCTTCTTCTGGGTCACCGCAACACCGGGAAGGCCGCCGTCCTCGACCCGCCTGGACTCATTGAGATGGTAAGGCTCTTCACCCACTGTCCGTTGGTGTATTGAAAAGAAGCTGCACAGGGAGAGATGCGCCTGGCTGGTGTTGACAAGGGCCAGATAGCCAGCCTCACTCCGGGTTATCTGGACAATGCGCTGCATGATGAAATCGTACTTATCCTGCAGGGAATATTTTTCCATCATCCCCAGACGCAGCAGGGTATCGAGCCGTAACTCATCCCGATGCAGCAGGAATTCCTTCTGGATCCGGTCGTCGATCATGCGGTTCGCCAGCTTGCCGAGATCCTCAAACTCGGCGAAGGCGAGATCGGTATTCTCAATTTTCACCTTTGAATCTGCAGCTTCCCGAAAGAAATTGGTAAAGAGACTGATACCGTGCTTGATTTTCAGCGAATAAAAATAGGCTATCAGTAACAGCAGAGACACAGCGAGCATGAACAGCAGGACGAAGAGGAAGGCATTCTTGAAGGCGATGCGGATATAGGTCCTGGTTTCATCGACAATGGCATTCTCCATCTCGTCCATGTTCATGCTGGCGACAAAAACCCAGCCCCATTCCTTGAATGCCTTGACATAGCTGAGCTTCTGGTTCACCCGACCTTCGGCCGGTTTCGAGACGGCATAGCTGACATAATCCTCATGGTCGCCGCTCACTCCCGCTCGCCACATCTGCTCTCCGAACGGCTCGCCCTTGCTGCCGACCAGATCTTTGATCGAACGGCCGATAAGCCGTTCATCGCGATTGCAGATGATTGTGCCATCGACCCGAAATCCGAAGACCTCGCCGTCCCTGCCGAAATGCATCTTCTGGACCTGAGCCAGGACATCCTCCTGAATCAGTTTCTCCATGTCATCGATATAGATACCGGCGCCGATAAACCAGTCGAACGGCTTGAAATATTTAACGAAAGACACTTTTTGATAACTGGAGCCGAAATATTCCGGCTTTGCCCAGTTATACCGGTAGAGGCCGGCCCCCTTTTCCTCGATTATCTTGATTATATCGCCGATAACATCGATTCCCGCCTCACTGCGGAACTGCTGCCTGCTCTTGCCTTCGAAGAAGGGATCGTCGGCAAACAGATCGATAACCTGATCTTTCACCCGGCCGGCAAAGTAATATCCGCGTTCGTTGTTCCAACGGATGGGACGGAGAATTTCAAGCACCATCAGTCGCAGTTCATCGACACTTTTCTCATCCTTGTATTGGCTGTAGATGTGCGAAGCAGTGGTATAGGCGGTCTGGACCTTCTGGCGGATCTCGTTTTCAATCAGGATATCAGTCTGCGAGCGCTTGTACTGAATGAAATCCATGACCCCGCCGAGTTCTTCCTGCAGCCTGTCCCGGTACTGCTTGTGGTAGTTTTCACGGATATTGCTGATGCTCTCCTGATAGGCTTCGTATTCATTGAAGGCCCAGAACGTGCCGGTAAACAAACCAAGTGAGAGGATGACCAGGAGCGAGGCATAAAAGGGGGCGGATGACAAGGATATCCGTGTGGATCTAGACATTACCACTCACTCTCCCGGCGTCCCAAAGATGCCTCTCCTGTCAGAGCGCCAGCTTGTCATTCCTTCACCTTTTTCAGATCTGGATTTATTTCTGTGAGATAGACAGCATCCATTCCTTGATGATCCATCGGTCCGAACTGGAGGGTCACTCCACCCAGGTCGAAGGTCCCTACCTGTTCCATCGTTGTGATGAACTTCTCCCGGGTCAGTTCGCCCGGCACCTTGGCAGCAATCTGAGCGAAGAGTTTGCCGGCCATATATCCCTCAAGAGAGGTGAAGCTGATCGGGGCATCGTGCTGGTACTTGCCCATCGCATCGGTATACTCATGGATCAGCGGCAACTCGGTATCCTGCGGATAGGGGACAACCTGGGAGACAATGACATCACTGCCATATCTGCCGAGGGCGTTCTTCAGGCTTTCGGTGCCGACGAAGGAGATGTTGCAGAACAGCAGTTTTTTGGACGTTCTCGCTTTGCTCAGCTTGATGAATTCGGCACAGGCCGAGTAAGTTCCGGCCAGCACGACCGCTTCGGGATCGGCCTCGAGCACATCCGTCAACCCGCGCAGGACGGCAACGGTATTCCGCTCATAACTACCTTTGGCCACAAGACTCAGCCCCCGGCGCGCCAGGGCCAGCTCGATCCCCTTCAGGCCGTCGAGACCATAGCTGTCATCCTGGTAGAAGCAGGCAATTTTCCTGATCTTCTTCTTGTCGATGAGATACGCCGCGAGCCTCTCCATCTCCTGGTAGTAGCTGGCGCGAACATTGATCACATGCTTGCGGAAAGGCTGGCGCAGGACCTCGGCACCGGTGAAAGGCGCAAAGAACGGGACCTTGTGTTCCTCAATGAGCGGGAGAACAGCGTTCGATGTCGGGGTGCCCACTTCGCCGATCAGCATGAAGATCGCTTCATCCTGTATAAAAGCCTTGGTATTGCGTACCGCCCGGTCGGGCTCGTAACCGTCATCCCGACTGATCAGGAGGATATCCCTGCCGTCCACTCCACCTTCATCATTCACTTTGGAAAAAGCGGCGAGGAGTCCGGCACGCAGTTCGAGACCGAGATTTTTGGACGGACCTGTCAGGGCGCAGGACTGCCCAAGGAGAATGGGTGTTTTCTCCTCCTGCGGGGACTGAGCCAGGATGTTGGAAGATTGAGCGGAAAGAAGCAGCACCAAGGCGAAGGCTGTTGATATTCTCCGGGTTATCGTCCGGATAACGCCTGAAATCGTCATCTTGAGCTGACCTGTTCGCACCGCATTCTCCAGTTTTCCACCGTCATCGTATGATCTGCCGACGCGTGATCGCGAGCAGTCCCTGCTGCAACAGTACAATATCGTCCAGGGGGAGACAACTGCCAAAAAATACCCGAAAGACACCTGCTGTCCAGCGAAACAGTTGAAATCGAACGCGAGTCTCTATAGGATGTACTTTCCTTTTAAAGCAGGCGGCCTCCCGGCCATCCAGGCACACTCCAGGTACCGATCGAAATCATGAGCAACGTCACCCTCTCCCATGTCACCACCGTCATCACAACACATGGACGCCACCAGCAGGAGGAACAGGTGGCTATCGAAACCCCGTATACGGTAGCGCTGAACGATGAACCAATCGGCGCATCGATGGTCCTGCCGATCGGCCTGGCCGAGTTCGGGGTCGGTTTCCTCTTCGGCCAGGGGTATATCCGCAAACCGGAAGAGGTGCGGGAGGTGATCGTCTGCCCGGAAGGCAGAATCGCCGTCTATGCCGATGTGGTATCGACCCAGCCGAAGGAAGTCATCATCACCTCCGGATGCGGCGGCACCGGCAAGATCCCTCGGGAGATGCTGGAAGGGGCATTCGATCCGCTGCAGGAGTGTACGTTCACGATTGATGAATTGCGGGCTTTCATCACCCGGGTTCAGCAGATTTCAACGCTCGGCAGGGAAACTCACTGCGTCCATGGCTGCGGCCTGTGGGCCGATGGCGGAGTCAGGGTGTATTATGAAGACGTAGGCCGTCACAACGCCGTCGACAAGGTCCTGGGCGCCATTCTCCTCGGCAAGGCGCCGGTCAGAGGCGCCATCTACACGACCGGGAGACTGACGTCGGATATGGTGCTCAAATGCGCCCGGATGGGTATCCCGATCGTCCTGTCCCGAACGGCGACCTCCTCCCTCGGCCTGGCCATCGCCAGACAGGCCGGCATGACGCTGGGGGCTTACGCCAGGGCTGATCGCCTCAATGTTTTCAACGCTCCTGAGCGCATAATCGGTTGAAATCGACCGGGCGATTGCCGCGACTCGGCCCTCCGCTGTCTGCTACCGGAGTTTGCGGTCCCCGAGCGCCATTTCGATAAGCAACTCGAGAAATTGGGAAAAACCCAGGCCGTGTTTCGCCGCCGCCTGCGGCAGGAGACTGGTCGCTGTCATGCCCGGTATGGTATTGGATTCGAGAAGAAAGAAATTCCCCGATTCGTCGAGAATCATATCGGTGCGCGAATAGCCCCGCAGACGCAGGGCCGAATGGGCGGCCATCGCGAGTTGCTGGGCCTTTTCTGTCAGTTCGGCACTGATCGGAGCGGGGCAGATCTCCCGCGAAGCTCCCGGTTGGTATTTCGCAGCGTAATCGAAGAAAGCAAATCCCTCGCCGGGAATGATCTCGATCAGCGGCAGGGCCGTCAGCGTATCATTACCAAGAACTGCGGCCGTGATCTCCCGTCCCTTGATATATTGCTCGACCATGACATCCCTGTCATGTTGCCTCGCCGCCTCGATGCCGGCTCGCAACTCATCTACAGTCCGGGCGATGGTGAGCCCAAGACTCGATCCCTCGCGAACAGGTTTCACGACCAGCGGCAGCCCCAGCCGGCCAATCATCCCCTGCAGATCATCGCCGCCGCCTGAGCCGAGGATCACACAATCTGCAACCGGCAGGCCATGCATGCGATACAATTCCTTGGAGAGGTGCTTGTCCATGGCGATCGCGCTGCCCAGAACTCCCGATCCCTGGTAGGGAATGCCGAGCAGATCGAGCATCCCCTGAACTGTTCCATCCTCGCCGTTGAGACCGTGCAGGAGGATGAAGGCAAAATCGATCTCTCCGGCATCGCCCACAAGCCTCGCCAGATCATTGGCAGGATCATACCTTCGTACCAGAAAACGTTCCGGATCAAGGGCCTTCTCGACCTCGGCAGCCCCGTTCAGCGAGACCTCTCTCTCTCCAGATGTCCCGCCGGCGAGGAGGGCAATCCGCATCTTTTGTTCTTGCATTGATGACAATCCTTATGTTAATCGGGAGCAATTCTCAACTAAGTGGTTAGCACCGAGCCGACATCAGTCTGACGCATCCCTCCTGTGACAGCCACCGACAGCGACAAATCGATTCTTATATTACCCCGATGAACCCGATTATCATTAAAAAAATTTCAGATATTGTCGGTCCAGGCTTCTTCACAACTCGTCGGGAGGACCTGCACTGCTACTCGTTTGACGGAGCCGGGAAGATCGTGCTGCCCGAGGCCGTAGCCTTTCCGGCCACCACCGCCGAGGTTGCAGCCATTATGAGACTTGCCACTGAATATGGTTTTCCCGTCGTCCCGCGGGGTGCCGGTACCGGCATGACCGGCGGCTCGGTTCCCGTCCACGGCGGCCTCGTGCTTGCCCTCAGCCGGATGAACCGGATTATCGAGATCGATGTGCAGAACCAGATCGCCATCGTCGAACCCGGGGTCATCACCGGTGACCTGCAGAAGGAAGTGCGACGACATGGCCTGTTCTATCCCCCGGATCCGGCCAGCCTGAAATTCTGTACGATCGGCGGCAACGCCGCCGAATGCGCCGGAGGCCCATCGGCCGTCAAATACGGTGTCACAAAGGACTTCGTCATCGGCCTGGAAGTGGTTCTCGCCTCCGGCGAGATCCTGACCGCCGGCACCCGGACCGAAAAAGGGGTAACGGGCTACGACCTGACCCGCCTGTTCATCGGCTCGGAAGGAACTCTCGGAATCATCACCAGGCTCACCCTGCGTCTCCTGCCCCTGCCGGAGCACAGGGAAACCTTCCTCGTCACCTCCACTTCGCTGGCCAAGACCACAGCGCTGGTGGCGAAGGTACTGAACAGCAACATCCGGCCCTGTACCCTGGAATATATGGACCGTACCGCCATCCGGGTCGTCGCCGACCGGCTGTCGACGCCGCCGCCCCCCGGCACAGAGGCCCTGCTGCTGATTGAACTGGATGGCGACAGGCAGTCCGTCGAGCACCAGTCTGGCCTGCTTCAAACCCTGCTCGCAGACCAACCTGAATGCGTCTGCCGCCACGCTGCCAGCCAGGAGGAGGTTGATGAATTGTGGCAGGCCAGGCGCTCCATTTCACCGGCCACTTTCAATCTCAGCCCACATAAGATCAGCGAGGATGTCGCGGTCCCCCGTACCGCTATCCCCGACCTTGTCGCCTTCACCGAGCGGTTGTCGGCTGAACTTGGCCTGACGATACTGACCTTCGGCCACGCAGGTGACGGCAATATCCATGTCAATATCATGCTCGACAAGGATGATCCGGAGCAACTGCGCAAGGGGGAAAGCGCCAAGGACCAGCTCTTCCGTCAGGCCATCGCACTTGGCGGCACCCTGTCAGGCGAACACGGCATCGGCCTCAGCAAAGCTGCGTTTCTGCCGCTTGAACTCAACGAGGCGACGATCAGGGTGATGAAGGGGCTGAAACGGTATTTCGACCCTCAGAACATCCTCAATCCCGGCAAGATCTTCCCCGAATCAGGGGAATAGCCGGTGCACAGATGATCAAATCTGCAGAAACAGCGCGGAGGGTCCCGCCCGGGAACCGGATGATTCCTGATGCCAGTTCAAGAATTCCATTGACAGCAGCACCTCTTCTTTTTATATAAAAAAATTCTTGTCTAAAAATGTCTGCCTTGGCGGTCTACCCCGATTCGTCTCCGCCAGGTCCAGGTAAACAATTCGTTCAACGGAGCTCCCAGATGATAGAAGTTGAAGTTCGCGGCGATCTCGAATACGCCATACGACAGCTGAAGAAAAAACTGCAGATTGACGGCATCAAGCGGGAACTGAAGCGCCGGGAATATTACGAAAAGCCCAGCGTCAAAAAGCGCCGCAAGGAAGCCGAGGCACGCCGCAAACTCCGCAAGTTCAATCGCATCCGCAAGTCGCTCTGATTGTTGCTCCGTCGACACAGTCCGGCTGTCAGCCTGGCTGTGTCGACCCCATCAGCAGTCCGACAGATCTAAACGAGACAATCGACTCCTCACACCTGCCCGAATATCTCGCAATTGTCGCCGAATCCTTTCTGCACTATCTGATCTCCGAAAGGCGACTTGCCGAGAACACTGTCAAGGCGTACGCCGCAGATGTAGATTTTTTCCTGGCCTTCCTTCATCGCTCATCGATCTCCGACCTTGGACTGGTCGATATCCCGATTATCCATCGATTTCTCGAACAGGCCCGTAACCACGGCATCGGCCATCGCAGCAACGCCAGAAGAATCTCCGCCATCAAGCATTTCTTCTCCTTTCTGCTGCAGACAAGTCAGGTCGAAAACAACCCTTTTGCCGTCATCGATCTGCCGAAGAGCGGACAGATCCTGCCCAAAGCCCTGTCTCTGACCGAAGTCAACCGGCTACTGGCACCAGCCGCCATCAGTTCGCCGCTGGCCAGCCGCAACCGGGCCATGCTCTTTCTCCTCTACTCAACCGGACTCCGTGTCTCTGAACTGGTGACCATGCCGCTGGCCGCATGCAATCTCGCCTCCGGCTTTGTCCGGGTCTTCGGCAAAGGCGGCAAGGAGCGGCTGATCCCCTTCGGTATCCAGGCCAGGGACGAGATCAAATCCTATCTGGAACATGGGCGGCCGGCAATCCTTGGCGGCCGGCGCAGCAATTTTCTCTTCGTGACTGCCAGGGGCACGGCGATGACCCGGCTGCGTTTCTGGCAGATCATCAGAAAGGCGGCCCTTGCGGCGGGGATCACCAAAGACATCTCGCCGCACATGATCCGCCATTCCTTCGCCACCCATCTTCTCGCCCATGGCGCCGACCTGCGCTCCGTGCAGATGATGCTCGGCCATTCCGACATCACCACCACCCAGATTTACACCCATATCGATCAGGACAGGCTGAAATCAGTCCATCGCAAATACCATCCTCGCGGCTGAATTCGCGTGGATGTTTCTCCTTCCGATGGTGTACAATGACAGCACATTGCCGCCTGCGAACCAAACATCCATCAATTGCCCGAAACCAATTGCAATGCGCGTGATCACCACCCACCTGAATGCCGATTTCGACAGCCTGGCTTCGATGATTGCCGCCCGGAAACTCTACCCGGACGCCGTCATGGTCTTCCCCGGCTCGCAGGAGAAAAGCGTCAGGGAATTCATCTCACAGACTCTGATCTACCGTTACGATTTTCAGAAAACAAAGAACATCGATCTGTCGAGGGTCGACATGCTCATCGTCGTCGATACCCGTTCTACCGAACGGATCGGCCATCTCGCGGCGTGTCTGGGCAATCCCGGTATCCGGGTGCACATTTACGATCATCACCCGGCAACGTTCGGCGATTTGCAGGGCGAAGTGGAAATGGTCAGGGATGTCGGCTCCACCACCACCCTGCTCGTTGAAGAAATGAAGAGGCAGGAGATCGAGATCTCCGCCGAGGAAGCGACCATTTTCGGCCTGGGTATCTATGAGGACACCGGCTCCCTGACCCATCTCACCACCACCCCGGATGATCTCTTGGCCGCCGCCTGGCTGCTCGAGAAGGGGGCAAAACTCGACATCATAGCCCAGTTCATCACCTACGACCTGACGACAACGCAGGTCGAACTCCTCCACAGCCTGATGAAAACGGCGACCCAGTATACCATCCAGGGTATCCCGATCGTCGTCGTCACCCTGTCCCTGCCATCGTATGTCGACGATTTCGCAATGATAGCGCGACGGTTCATGCATATGGAGAACCTCGACACCCTTTTCGCCCTGATCTCGATGGCCGATCGCATTTACCTGATCGCCCGCAGCCGGATCGCCGAGGTCAATGTCGGTATCATCGCCCGCGATCTCGGTGGCGGCGGCCATGCCACCGCCGCATCGGCTACCCTGCGCGACATGACCCTGACCGAAGCCCAGGAGAAGCTTATCCATTCCCTCCACCGTCACGTCCTGCCGCAACCGATCGCCCGGGAGATGATGTCCAAGCCGGCCATCACCATCCCCGCCGACACGACGATCGCCGAGGCCAACGAGATCCTGACCCGCTACAGCATCACCGCCATGCCGGTCCTTTCGCCGATCGTCGTCGCCGAAAAGGACAAAGCCATCCCACCGCGGTCAATCCTCGGCATAATCTCGCGAATGGTCGTGGAAAAGGCGATCCATCACGATCTCGGCGCCCTGCCGGTCAGCGCCTACATGACTTCCGACATTGCCACCCTGCCGCCTGACGCCAACCTCGCCGAAATTCAGGAACTGATCATCGAGCACAGACAGCGCCTCATCCCGATCGTGGATAACGGCGTACTGCAGGGCATCATCACCCGCACCGACTTGCTGAATCGCCTGGTCAACGACCCCGCCCACCTGCCCAAGGATCTCCTCCACGAATCGGAGCACCCGTCGCTGGAACGCAAGCGCAACCTCAACTCGATCATTGTCGAGTGCCTGAACAAGCCGATGATCGAACTGCTGCAGAAAATTGGCGGTGTTGCCGACGAGCTGAAATACAACGCCTTCGCCGTCGGCGGCTTCGTCAGGGATCTGCTCCTGAAGAAGAGTAATCTGGATCTCGATGTCGTCATCGAAGGGGACGGTATCCAGTTCGCGATGCAATTGGCCAGGAGGCTGCAGGGGCGGATCAAGACCCACGAGCGTTTCGGCACCGCTATGATCATGCTGCCGGATGGCACCAAGGTCGACGTGGCTACCGCCAGACTCGAATATTATGAATACCCGGCAGCCTTGCCGACGGTCGAACTGTCATCGATCAAGCTCGATCTCTATCGCCGCGACTTCACCATCAACGCCATGGCGATCCAGCTCAACCCCGAGCATTTCGGCACCCTTGTCGATTTCTTCAATTGCCAGAACGACCTCAACCACCGATCGATCAAGGTCCTGCACAACCTCAGTTTCGTCGAGGACCCCAGCCGTATCTTCCGGGCTATCCGCTTCGAAGCGCGGATGAATTTCGATATCGCCCCTCATACCCGCCGGCTTATCCACAATGCAGTCAGCATGGGACTCTTCGGCAAGACCGACGATCCTCGGTTCTTCTCGGAACTCAGGCATATCCTCAGCGAGGAAGATCCGGTGCCCGCCATTCAGCGCCTGGCCGAATTCAACCTCTTCCCTTTTCTCTGGCCGGATCTCAGACCCCATCTGAAGGTGGACCGCCGTTTTCTCCACATCCTGCATCAGACGCAGCGGGCGATCTCCTGGTTTCGGCTGCTCTATCTCGATGAAGCCTGCCAGAACTGGATGGTCTACCTGCTCGCAATCATGAGCAGGTCACCGGATGAGGTGTTGATCGCCTTCTGCAACCGTTTTCTGATTCCCCAGAAGATCGCCGACCGCCTCCTCTGGCAGAAGACCCATGCGGAGAAGACCGTCAACCTGCTGTCGAGACGGGAAGTGATCGCCAATAGTGAAATTTACTGGCTTTTGAAGGAACTGAGTGTCGAGGGACTGCTCTACCTGATGGCCTTGGCTCGGAAAAACCAGGTAAAGAAGGCAGTCTCGAACTACGTCACCAAACTTCGGTATACGCGAACCGACCTCACCGGCAACGACCTGATGGCCCTCGGCTATCGACCGGGACCGGATTTCAAGATGATTCTCCACGACCTCCTCGACGCCAGGCTCGACGATCAGATCAGCAGCCGCGAAGAGGAAATTGCCCTCCTTCACCGGATCCATCCCTTGGGCTCCCTTGCCGCAACTCCTCCTGGTGCTTAACGTTGCCTGCATAAGCAGGCAATGCCGCACCCGCATCCAATCCACTTTCTGACAGGCAATACATGAACAATTTCATCACAGAGCTGATCATCATGGCTCCGCCGCTCCTCCTCGCCCTCACCCTGCATGAATTTGCGCACGGCTACGTGGCAAATCACCTGGGAGATCCGACGGCGCGTCTGGCCGGCAGACTTACTCTCAATCCGCTCAAGCACCTCGATCCGATCGGCACCATCGCCTTCTTTCTCATCAAGATCGGCTGGGCCAAGCCCGTTCCGGTGAACTCAGCCTATTTCCGCAACCCGCACAAGGACATGCTCTGGGTAGCGCTGGCGGGGCCGCTGACCAATCTGGCCCTGGCGGTGATCAGCGCCATTATCGCCAAAGCCGTCTGGCTGGCGATGGACATCCTGCCGGCCATACCGCTGGTTGCCGCGATCTTCATCCCGTTCAACGCCATGCTTATCGCCAGCGTCTGGATCAACCTCGTGCTCTGCGTCTTCAATTTTCTTCCGATACCACCCCTCGATGGCAGCCGGATCCTCGCCGGCATGCTGCCGCGCCACCTGGCCGCATCCTACTCGCGCTTTGAGCATTACGGCTTCATTATCATTCTGCTGCTCGCCTTCTCCGGAATTCTGTCGAAGATCATCATGCCGATCATCAGCTTCGCCAATTCCCTCCTCCTCTCCTGATCGGGCGATTACGTCGGCATCGAGCCACTGTCATACAGATACCGTTTGATCTTGTGAGTCGCCGTCTTGACAAACGGTTCGCGACGCTCGAATACCCGGTTGATCCGGGATGCCGGCGGCAGCTGTTCGTTCAATTCGCGGCGCAGCTGTTCGAGCAGGTTATCGATGTGCTCTTTCCTTTCCGACCTCGTCCTGCCTGCCGTCTCCTCGTCTATCGCCTCATAATCCGGATAAATCCATGCCTCAAGCCGACCGTTGTTTTCGATAATCAGCCCTTCTACCACCCAGCTGTAGCTGTTGATCTTGTGCTCGATCACTTCAGGATAAACATTCTCCCCGCTGGGCAGAACGATCACATTTTTCGATCGCCCGCAGATATGGAGGTTGCCGGAACTGTCGATGAAACCGAGATCGCCGGTTGCCAGCCATCCGTCCGCGGACAGCACCTCTGCCGTCGCCTCCTGATCGGCATAGTATCCCTGCATGATGTTCGGGCCGCAGGCATGGATTTCTCCGATACCGGTCTCATTCGCGGGGTTGCTGATTCTGATCTTGACGCCGGGAATCGGCTTTCCTGTTGAACCGAGGGTAATGGTCGCATCTCCGGCGGGCCCTCCGGCCAGGAGAGGAGACGACTCGGTCAGACCGTAACCGATAAGGTAGGGAAATCTGGCTTCGGAGAGGAATCGTTCGACCTCCGGGTTCAGGGCGGCGCCGCCCACACCCATCAATTTCAGATTACCGCCGAAGAAGTCAACGAGTTTGCGACCGATCTTGCGATAGATCAACCGGCGTCCGAAGGTGGTCCGGCACAGCAGAGTCAGCAATCTGCTTTTTTCGATCTGGGGAAGCACCCTCTTCTTGTAAATTTTCTCCAGGACCAGCGGAACGGCGAAAATGACCAGCGGTTTTTCATGCTGACAGAGCTTCTGGAGAATCGCCGGAGTCGGGCTCTTGCCGGCATAGGCGATCCGGCAGCCGGCTATCAGAGGCAGGATGAAACCGCAGGTAAACTCATAGGTGTGAGACATCGGCAGAATGGAGAGAAAGACCGACCCGGCAGGAATGGCCATCAGTCCGGAGGCAGAATAGGCGTTTGATGTAAGGTTCTTATGGCTGAGCATCACCGCCTTCGAATGTCCGGAGGTTCCTGACGTATACAGAATCGCAGCCAGGTCATCCTGATCGACATCAGGGAAATCGGGAGATTCGCCATGCCCGGCCAGTATCGTGCGTGCACCGGCGAGACAACTTGAGAAAGCTGTCGCTGCAACCAGTTCCAGATCGGAAACATGATCATCGAGGGTGACAACCTGTCCCTGCAGCTTTCTTTCCAATTCATAGAGCTTATCAATCTGCCGCTGCGTTGTGAAAATCATCTTCGCCTTCATCTCTCCGAGAATATGGTGAACATCGCTTTCAGGCAGATCAGGTAAAATCGGCACCACCACAGCGCCGAGCCGGACAGCGGCAAAGTATGCGACTCCCCAGTTCGGCGAATTTTCAGCGAGGATGGCGACCCGATCGCCTTTCGTCACCCCCTCCTGCTGCATCCGGAAAGCAAGAGCGATGACCCGCTCATAGAACTCATCGTAACTGAGAGGCTGCTCAAGGGCCATGCCTATTGCCGGGGTATTGCCATGCTTGGCACGACTGGAATCAAGGACATAATTCAGTGTCATTCTCACTTCCGTTGCAACCGCCATAGTTCACCTCAGGTTGTAGTCGGCATGGTTTTTCTGAAAACACACAGGGTGTTCAGAGAGTTAGTAACCGGTCCCCATCAGCATACTACACAAACTGCATGTACTGGTCAATCGACCGTATCCCCTCGCCGGCAAACGGCTCTTTACTCTCAACCCTTGAAAATACTTGACATTACCATTGCCTCCAGCTACAAATCATCAAGCGTTTAACATCAATACCCCTTGCACGTGCGCCAGACGCTCCCGAAGCCATGAAGAGATTGACATTCACCGGTACCGCAGTTGGAACACTTCTCCTTCTCTTTTCCACGATTCTGTTCAACTTCTCCTCTCCTGCAGAAGCCGCTGGCAAGAAACAACTGCAAAAGAAGACCGCCAAACCAGGCAGGATCATCATTCTCGGCAAATACAATGACATCAGCAGCGTAAAGCGTACTTTCAAAACCGGTAAAGACAGTGCCGCCCCTCGCACGGCCGCATCTACCAATCCGAAGAGATCGCCGGAGAAAGCTATTGATCCCGGCAGGATCGGCAAACAGATCTCGGCGCGCAGCGCGATCATCATTGACGCCAGAAGCGGTGAAACTCTTTTCGCCAAAGCGCCGGACAATCCGCGACAGCCTGCCAGCACCATCAAGATTCTGACAGGGATGATCGCCCTGCAATCGCTCAGCGGCAGCGAGCAGGTTGCTGTCAGCCGCTGGGCCGCCGACCAGCCACGATCCAAGGTTGACCTCAACCCGAAGAAACAGTACCGGGCTAATGATCTGATCAATGCCGTCCTGCTGGCTTCCGCCAATGACGCGAGCGTCGCCCTCGCTGAGAAAATTGCCGGCAGTGAATCGTCCTTCGCCAGGATGATGACTGAAAAGGCCCGCCAGTGGGGAGCCCGGAACACGGTATGCAAGACGGCAACAGGCCTTACCGCCAAGGGCCAGACCTCTACAGCCCGCGATCTCGCCGTCATGTTCCGGCACGTCATGCAGAACCCGGCCTTTGCCTCCCGCATGAAACAGGTGAAAGTGAAGACCAGTTACGGCAGCCTGCTGCGCAATCACAACAAGGCTCTTTGGCAGGTGGAGGGAACCCAGGGCGGAAAAACCGGCTTCACCAACGCCGCCCGTCAGACCTATGTCGGCAAATTCAAACGGGGAGAACAGGAAATCGTCGTCGCCGTCATGGGCTGCGAGACGATGTGGGCCGACGTCAAGAAACTGGTTCAGCACGGTTTCACACTCAACTCCCGGCAGGAGACCACTGCCCGTCCACCCCGGATTGAAGTCAGGGAAATCGTCGCCCAGTCACAGCCCTGACCGTCACAGTCCTGGAATTCCCCCCATGCTCCGCATGGCATAACAGTCAGGCGATACTTTCAACCGGATGTCCAGGTGCGGATATACTTCTCGATATCGAATTTGCGTGCCATTCCCCGGTCATTCATATATCTGACCTTTCCGAAAACCGGACGTTCCGACCAGCCGCGGTCATGGAGACCGCCGATAGACCAGGCAATCCCGGCATACCCGTTGGAATCACGGCCATCCAGAGAATAGCGGTCATTCAGACGTATGGCGATCCGCAATGCCTCTGTGGGTGTCTCGGTCCATTCCAGTATCTTCTTGGCCCAGTACATCCTCATGTAGCCATGCATCTTGCCGGTTTCCAGCATCTGTCGCTGGGCCGCATTCCACAACCTGTCATGGGTTGTACCTTGCTCAAACACCTCATCGGCATAGAGAAAGGGGCGACGGTCGGCGAGGTGCCTGTCCAGGCTTTGCCGGGCCCATTCCGGGAAACCGATTTCACTGTCATACTCCTGACAATACAGACAGAAGTTGTCAGCCAGTTCACGACGCACGACAAGTTCTTCAAGAAAGGAATCAACGTTTTCCCCGGCATATCCCCTGCTCCGTATTTCCAGGGCGATACGCTGGGCTGAAATCATGCCGTAATGAAGATAGGGCGAAAGATTGGAACAAACTTCGCGATTGGGGTCGTTGCGCTGTTCGTAAACATTCAGCCGTCTGTCGAGAAATTCCGCCAGAACATGGGCAGCTGCCGTTTCACCCGGTCTGACCGAGGCGACCGGCGGGACCCGGTTATCAGCACACATCAATCCAGAAAAACATGTGAAATCCAAATCAGGCTGATATCCATCCCAGGTATAGGGGTGCGGCCGCATATCAGGGAAAGGGGTGAGAAATCGTGGAAGCAGACGGCGGATCTTCGGCCTGATCGTTCGCGCCATGAACTCGCGGTGATCCGAAGCGACCCAGCAAGGGATGATGTTTCTCCCGTCAACTTCATGGACGGGTCCCATCGGTCTTCTGATCAGCGATTGCAGCCACTTCTGCTTGATGCGCAGCGGATCAAAGTCAGTAACGATCAGACCGGGCTGAACCAGGTCGATCAGGCGATGAATTTCCGATTCGGGCTCGCCGACTCTGACCAGAATGGGAATATTCGCCTTTTTCAAGGCGGCCGAGGTTTCTTCCAGTCCCTTTAACAGAAAATCGTAATGCCGGAGAGTGGCCTCGAGAAATACCGGAGCTAGACAGAATGCGACAAGCACCGGCGTCCTTCGCTGCAGCGCCTCCTCACGGGCATGGATCAGCCCCCAGTTATCTCTGGCCCGCAGATTTCTGTGCATCCAGTACAATACCGGACCCTCTGGCCTGAGGTCCCGGTGGTAAACCCGGTATCGCTGGCAATCTGTGGTCGTGCCGTCTGACCCCGCATTCGGCAACATGGTTCCCACCAGGCCTGCTTAAATATAGCTTCGCAGACGAAGATCGAGGGGATGGGGATGCAGGTAATACTGACACTGCAGATAGGGCTGGCTGTATTTCCGGACGTAGTGGTTGATCAAGGTAACAGGGACAATGAGCGGCACATCACCGTTGCGATACGCGTCGATGATCTCCAGCATCTCCTGCTTCTCGTCCTTCTCGAGTTCCTTTTTGAAATACCCGAGTGCGTGCTGCAGAACATTGCCATGTTTTTTCGGGGTAGTCAGGGTCCGTAGCGCTGTTGCCAGCAGATTGCCGTATTCGGAGTAGGCCTGCTCTAGAGATTCCGGCAAGTTGGCAATGAATCGCCCCATCCGGCGATACAGATCCTGATTGTGGGCGAGCAAGAGCAGCTTGTGCCGCGTATGGAAATCGATCAACGCCGAACGGTTGTGGGGCTGCGCCAGCAGGTCACGGAAGTGCTTATGGACGAAGACGCTCTCAATGAAATTCTCCCGCAGGCGATCGTCATTCAAGCGGCCGTCCTCCTCGACCGGGAGGTGCGGAAAATGGCTGGTGAAAATCCGGGCGAAGATGCCTACTCCGGATGAATACGGTATCCCTTCCGACGAATACACCTTGACCCGGTGCAGACCACTGCTCGGAGAACCTTTCTTGAAGATGAAACCACAGAGGCCCTCGCTCTCCAACCGGCGGACTCTGTCCTCCGCCCAGGCAGCCATCCTCTCGGTATGATCGATCCCGGAACGGCTGGTGACCAGCCTGGGACTATCGACATCACCCACCAGACGGAGTGTTTCCCTCGGGATCGACATCCCGCATTCCACCTCCGGACACACCGGCACGAACTCCATGTACTGGCCGAGAACATCACGGATGAAATGATTGAGCTGATGGCCGCCATCGTAGCGAACGTTATGGCCGAGCAGACAGGCACTGACACCAATTTTCAACTTTTCCATCGCTGTGGCCTCGCTGGAGACATCCACAATCAATACCCTGTAAACACCGATCCTGCATCAGCCATGCGATGGGCGCAGAAGGAGGGTCAGGACGGTTGCAAAAGGCAGGCAACTGTTTCCAGCAGCCCCTGGCGGGTGTAAGGTTTGGAGAGAGTCATCACCCCATCGATATAACCGGCGATACTGAGGTAGCGTTCCTTTTCGATCGCACCGCCACCGGAAATGGCAATAACCGGGATCGCGGGATCTGTCTGTCGCAACTCGATGATGGTTTTCAGCCCGTCCTTCACAGGCATGACCAAGTCGGTGACGACCAGGTCAAAGGGTTGTCGCCTGAAGAGTTCTACCCCTTCCTGCCCGTTGCTGGCTTCGACAACCTGATACCCCTCGTTCTCCAGTATCAGCCTGAGGATGTCACGGGCTGCTTCCTCATCGTCGATTATCAGAATGCGTTGCATGCGTCGCCATTTTAAAGAGATAACCTGCAGTCCCCCTACCCGACGCTGATTATATACGTCATCCACAGATATTGTGAAGCAAAAATGCCTGATCGTCGCTGATCTATAATCGCAAATATCTCCTCCTGGTCTGGATAGCACTGTCTTCAACGGGCAAGACGCGGCTATCATCAATCATTTCGCCCAAGCGGTTTGCTTCGATCGCTGTTCCCAGTGAGCAGTCGACAGCGATCGAAACAGCCTCAGCCTGCCTGTCAATGCTGAAACCGTCAATCAATCGACCGAACCAGCCTGCCAAACCCTCCAGGGATGGTCCCCGACGACCAGAAACTGCGCCCCTGCTTGTAATCAACGAACCAGTGCCCACCCGGTTTTCTCTGGGCTGCCACGAAGATAAACGGCTGCTCCCGAGAAAAGCAGGGGTGAAGATGGATGCCCTTGCCATTCTGTACCGGTTCCATCAGTGACATCGCCTCCTCCAGCGTCGGCAGGCGCCAGTCATGAAAGCCGCACAGTCCCTGCGTATTGATCTCGCAAATCTTTTTCTGCATCATCCGCAACGAGCAGATGTCGAGGCCATTGGTCTGCCACATCAGCGAGGTACGGAGATCCACAACCGTTCCGGGAACTCCACCGTCCACCAGAACATTTTCAAACCTTCCCTGCGGGTTGAGTACCGCATCATAGAAATTCCAGCGCTTGAGGAGAGCCGCGACCTGATCGTCATGAAGGACGCCGGGCACGGCTGGCAGCAGGACGACATCGCTTGCAGCAACGGCCGAGGTCCTCCGCGGCAGCACCGCCCCCATGTCCTCATGAAAGACTTCCTCCTCAATCGGAACAATCAGTGAATTGTCGCCACCTTCAAGGACATTGCTGATCAACCAGGATCGGACCTGTTCGTTGATGGCGTAACTCTTCTCGAACCAGGAAGACGACCCCTGGCTCTCCACGCAGCTTTTGACCAACTCGGCGGGCGCCTTGATTTCCGCGACAATTCTGGCATGCTTGACGGCTCGCTCCATCAGACACAGTTTCGGTTCGGCCCCCCAGTTATCGATATAAAAGTAGTAGACGCACTCATCATTGTTCCGCACCCTCTCCCGCCCTCCCCAGGATTCATAGGTGCCGAAGCTGAGATCCGGAGTCATCTCCCAGTCGATGGAATCGATCATCTGCTGCCCGACTTGAATTCGATGGAACATTGCCATGTCTTCCTCCTGAATGTATGATCCGCAAGGTGCGACCCGGTAAAATTTTTTCTGACGTACCGCGTTGTCGTGTATGATACAGAGACCCCTTTCGTCAGAATTTTCTCATCCGCCTTCCCTGAATAGGATAGGAATCGTTCTCATTCATGTCCAGCAAAAGTTATCCCTTCCAAGTGAAAAGAGGAAATCCTCTCCCCCTGGGCATTTATTTCACCGGGCAGGGGTACAACTTCGCCGTCTTCAGCCGGCATGCCACTGAAGTCACACTGGTTTTGGACAGCGCTCAGGCGCCAGGGAATCGGCGGCAACGCCACCAGATCGCACTCGACCCGAACGAGAACAGGACCGGCGATATCTGGCATGTCTTTGTCGAAACCGGCTCGGATCGTTTCACCTACGGTTACCGCATGAATGGTCCGGCGACCCCGGAGATTGACGGATGCATCTATGACAGCCGCACCATTCTTATCGATCCGTACTGCCACCGGCTGCTGCCCAGGAAATGGGGTGATCGGAGCACCTATGGCAGGTCCACCTGCTGCATGCCGATCTCTCCGGAATTCGACTGGCAAGGAGACCGGCCCCTGAAAATACCCTGGCCGGAAACCGTCATCTACGAAATCCATCCACGTGGTTACACCCGCCACCCGAGCTCCGGGTCGGATCATCCCGGCACGTATCTCGGGATTGCCGACAAGATCCCCTACCTGCAAGCTCTTGGCATCACGGCCGTGGAACTGATGCCCGTCACCGAGTTCGATGAAAACGATATCGCGTTCGCCAACCCGGACAACTCCGCCCCGTTGAAGAACTTCTGGGGCTACAGCCCGGTCTCCTTCCACGCCTTAAAATCTGGTTACGCCTTTGATTGCCACAGACATATCGACGAGTTCAAGTTTATGGTGAAGAGCCTGCACCGGGCAGGAATCGAGATCATCCTCGATATCGTCTTCAACCATACAGGGGAGGGCGGTTATAACGGTATAACGAGCAGCTTTCGCGGCATCGACAACCCCGTCTACTACCTCCTCGACCAGGAAAACAGGTCATATCTCAATTTTTCCGGCTGCGGCAATACCCTCAACTGCAACCATCCGGTCATTCGGAGCCTGATCCGCGATACGCTGCGCTTCTGGGTTATCGAAATGCATGTCGACGGCTTCCGCTTCGACCTCGCTTCGATCCTCGGCCGGGACCGCAACGGCCAGGTGCTGGCCAATCCGCCGGTGATCGAGATGATCGCCGAAGACCCGGTGCTGCGGGATACCAAGATCATAGCCGAGGCCTGGGATGCGGCAGGACTGTACCAGGTCGGATCGTTTTCCAACGACCGCCGCTGGGCCGAATGGAACGGCCGTTTCCGCGATGATGTCCGGGCCTTCATGGCCGGCCATGAAGGCACAGTCACCCGACTGGCAACCAGAATCGCCGGCAGTTCCGACCTGTACCAGACCAGCAGCCGCAGCCCCCTCAGCTCGATCAATTTCCTCACCAGCCACGACGGGTTCACCCTCTACGACCTGGTCAGTTATGAACAGAAACGCAACCGGGCGAACGGCGAGGACAATCGTGACGGCGAGAACCACAACATCAGCTGGAACAGTGGTTGCGAAGGCGATCCGGCCTCAACGGCCGTTATGGCTTTGCGTTTCAGGCGCATACGGAGCATGGCCACCATCCTGTTCCTTTCCCAGGGAATCCCGATGATAACCGCCGGCGATGAATTCGGCCGCAGCCAGCTGGGCAACAACAATGCCTGGTGCCAGGACAACCCCACGGGCTGGGTCGACTGGACGCTCGCCGACACCAACCGCGACCTGCTCCGCTTTTTTCGAAGACTCATCGACCTCCGCAAAAGGTACTCCGTCTTCCGACGTGAAGACTTTTTCCGCCACCCATCCGGAGAATCAGACACCGGCCCTGCTCCCGAGATCTCCTGGCAGTATCTTGATCCCGGACAGCAGAACTGGGCCCATGACTGCCAGGGACTTGCTTTCATCCTGCATGGGCAGCAGCCGGACGACGCCGGGGGGGAAGATTTTTTTATCATGATCAACGGCAGCCGCAGAGACGCCCTGCCATTCACTCTTCCCGACATTCCGGGCACCTGCAGCGATCTTGCATGGTATCGGATTATCGACACCGCCGCAGTCCCGCCGGACGATTTTATCGATACCGGTCTTCAGCCCCCGCTCTCCGGCGGTCAGGTCGTCAATGTTCTTCCCCAGGCCGTTGTAGTCTTGCAATCCGCTCCTGTGGAGCGGAAATTGTCGAATGGGTCCACCTCGCCAGCAACAACGCCGCCGACAGGAAAAAACTTTGGCAGGTGATCGGTGGATATGGTACAGTTTTACACACGGCTTCTCGCCAAAATCGATTTTTATCTTATTTAATACAATATGTTAGTCGGCATGATATGAATCTTCGCACTGGTCAGCAGGCATCACACGATCTGGTCTTCATCGGCGATTCACTTATTGCCGACAACAACTGGCAGGCCCGGATGCCATTCTGCACCGTCCACAACTTCGGTGTGCCCGGTGCCACCACCAGCGATCTTCTCGCCTCGCTGGCAAGCCTAGGGAACCGCGTACCTTCACCAGCGGCCATCCTGATCATGATCGGCACGAATGATCTGCTCTCCGGAACAACCGGCTTCGTCGATACCATCCGGCAGGTCGTCATCCAGCTGAGTCAGACTTTTCCAACTGCAGAAGTCATCGTTACCAGTCTGCTGCCGATGCGGCTTTCTTCTCCGAGCAGAGAGGCTATCCAGTGGATCAACGAAGAAATCAAGACGATGACCATGCAGACGGGCAGCTGTTTCCTCGACATCTACACCAAATTCACCCAGGCCGGAGATGGACTGTTCCAGGACGACGGTGTTCATCTGACCGGCCGGGCTTATGATATCTGGACCAAATCCCTGCTCGAGCATGTCGCCTTCCTCCTCGAAAATGATGAGGACTGAGACAGACAATATCCCTTTTTCCCCTCCACGAATACAATGCCGATTCCCTGCCGAAATCTCATCGCTGTCCTTTCCTTACTTCTCCTGCTGGCTTACCCCCTGGCCGGCGTCGCCGCCTCCGATCCTTCGCCCCCCGCACATGCTCCGGCCGGCGCCGGTTCAGGCCAGGTCATCGAAACGATGAATGCCAGCGGCTACACATATCTGCTGGTTGATTCCGGCAAGGAACAAACCTGGGTGGCCATCCCTGAGACCACCGTCAGCAAGGGAGCAACCGTACAGTATGCTGCCGGTATGGTGATGCAGAATTTCCACAGCAAGACGCTCGATCGGACCTTTGCCTCCATCGTCTTCTCACCAGGTCTCGAAGGCACGACAACCGGATCGGGGGAACAATCTGCAGAAAAAACTGGTACTGCCAGCAGCTCCTTCGCTGCCGCAGTCGAAGCGGAAAAAGATGCCAAGCCGGCACCGATGAGCACCTCCGGCGGCAGTCTCGGTGCCATCGTTCCCTTTTCCGAAATCAAGGTCGAAAAGGCCGGTGGCGCCATGGGCCACACAGTCCAGGAGATCTTCGGCAAAGCAAAGGAACTCGACGGCAAGACCGTGCAGGTGCGAGGCAAGGTCATGAAGATCAATCTCGGCATTATGGGCCGCAACTGGGTCCACCTGCAGGACGGCAGCGGCGATCCGATGACCAATACCCATGATCTGGTCATCACCACCTCCGAGTCCCCGGCCCAGGGCGAGATACTTGCCTTCGAAGGGAAGCTGAGCGCCGACAAGGACTTCGGTGCCGGCTATGCCTACAGCGTCATCATCGAGGATGCCAAAATCATCCCCTGACGCCGATGCATATTCTACTGGTCGGACCGGGTGCCCTCGGTTGTCTCCTGGCAGCTGTGATCTCGCGTACCCTTGACAGGACCTCCGATCATCTGGCGATACTCGATCACAGCCTGGAACGGGCGGCCCTCCTCAACAGCCAGGGCTTCGTCTATGAAGCCGACGGACAGCAACATCGCACTTCAGTCCCCGTCATCACTGATCCTGCAGCTTCAGGCGCGGCAGACGCGCTCGTCCTCTGCGTCAAATCCCACGATATCGCCAGAAGCCTCCGGGCGTGCCAGCCTCTCCTGACAGAAGGCACCCTGCTGCTGTTCCTGCAGAACGGCATCGCCCACCTCGAGGACGAACAGGCCACAGGCAGGGCCGCAGTCGCCTATGGCACGACAACGGAGGGCGCCACCCTGCTCGGTCCCGGCCATGTCCGTCATGCCGGCCATGGAGTGACCCATCTCGGTTTCCGCGCTCCGAATCCCGACGCATCCCTCAACCGACTTGGCCTGCTCGCCGACATTTTCCGCCGCGCCGGTCTGCCGACGATCACAACCGAGAGGATCATCGACCGGCTCTGGGCCAAATTGTTCATCAACGTCGGCATCAATGCCCTGACTGCCATCCATGACTGCCCCAACGGAGATCTCCTTACCCTGCCCGGCGCACGGGAGCGAATGCGAACCGCCATCGCCGAGGCAGAAATGGTTGCCCGCATGCAGGGCATCCGCATTGATGGCGATCCCTTTGCCGCGACGGAAGAAGTATGCCGGAAAACGGCCGGCAACATCTCCTCGATGCTGCAGGACATTCGACGTCGCAGGCGGACCGAAATAGACGCCATCAACGGTGCGGTCGCCAAGGCAGGCCGGGTGCTCGGCCTCGAAACCCCGGAAAACGAACGCCTGCTCCGGCAGGTCAGGGAAATCGAATCCGGCTATACCACCACGCCCTTGCTTGACTGCTGACATGAAAATCCTTCCGCACCAGATCGGTTTTGATTTCGACGGCGTCATCGCCGACACTGCCTCAGCCTTTATCCGCCTGGCCTGCGAGGAGTACGGCTACTGCTCCTTCACCCTGGCCGACATTACCAGCTTTCATGTCGAGGACTGCCTGGACATGCCGATGCCGCTCGTCACCAGGATATTCACCGACATCCTCGAGGATTCCCTCGGTACCGGGCTGAAACCGATGCCCGGCGCAATCGAGGTCCTGAGCCAACTGGCGGCGGCCGCGCCGGTAACGGTCATCACTGCCCGCCCGCTGCTGCAGCCGGCACGGGACTGGATTGACACACTCTTCCCACGGCAGGTGAGCCGGGCGATCACCTTGATCGCCATGGGCGACCATGACGACAAGGCCCGCTACATTCATGGCCACGGTCTCAGCTACTTCGTCGACGACCGCGCCGAGACCTGCCGGCAGCTCGCCGCCGACAACATCACCCCGCTGGTCTTTTCCCAGCCCTGGAATCGCCATCGCCATGAGCTGCGGACGGTATCCGACTGGCAGGAGATCCGCCAACTGATCGCCTTCTGAGAGCGCCTCCATGGAATGCCCCCACTGCCATCGCCCGATCAGACCGAAAAACCCGACGCCGACAGTCGATATCATCATCGAGGTCGACAGCAGGATCGTGCTGATTGAGAGGAAAAATCCACCTTTCGGCTGGGCCTTGCCAGGCGGATTTGTCGATTACGGGGAATCTTACGAACAGGCCGCTCTGCGCGAGGCCCTGGAAGAAACCGGGCTGACCGTCACCGGACTCCGCCAGTTCCATACCTATTCCGACCCGGGCCGTGACGCCCGGCAGCATACCGCCTCAACCGTCTTCATCGGCCAGGCGGAAGGTGCGCCGACAGCCGGTGACGACGCCGGGCGGGCCGACCTTTTCGACCCGGACGATCTGCCGGAACTGGCCTTCGATCATGCCCGGATTCTCGCTGATTACATTGCAGCGAAAAGGGGCGTTGAAGAGTAGACGGGAAAGAGAGATCCCTCAGAAAATCGTCTGGAGCAGCCAGAAGGTAAGAAGACCCATGCCCACGGATCCGTAGAGCATCAGTCAGGGGATGCAGTCACTGCCGTACTTCCTGGCGATGACCGCGAAGGTGGCGATGCCGATCGCCACCGAACAGATCAGGATGAACAGTCCTTTCATGGCACACCTCAAGCCTTGAGTTTCACCCCCGCCTTTTTCCGCAGCCGGATCGACTCCGGTGTGACCTCGACGAGTTCGTCGTCGTTGATATACGCGATACAGTCCTCGAGGCTCATCTGCACCGGCGGCGTAAGGATGACCGCCTCGTCCGAACCGGAGGCCCGCATGTTGGTCAGCTTCTTGCCCTTGGCC
>WBUQ01000164.1 GCA_008933635.1 Desulfobulbaceae bacterium
AGCGGATTCATGATGAAACCGCCGCCAGCGCCCATCAGTACTCCAAAAATCGCAACCACCAGGGTCAACACAAAGGGGTAGATCAGGTTCATGCTGGTTCCGGCGTTGCCCATATACACCGTCGGAAAGCTGATCTTGTTCTCGAAGGTCACCGGTTCGCTCTTCACGGTTTTGTCGACGACCGCAACCACCTTGTACTGGCCGGGGGCTGAGCCCTTGTCGACCTTCAGGGTGGCGGAATAGGAACCGTCGGGCTGCATTTCCACCGAAGCCCCGAGGACCTTGCCGATGGAACGGAAGCGCGCCTTGACCAGTTGCATCGAACGCTTCTTGCTCTCCTTCTCATCCATTTCCGGCAGGAGCTTGCCGCGGCTGCCGACAACGCTGGCCATCAGGCTGGACTGGTAGCGTTCGATGGCGACCTTGCCGGGGACCGCATAGGCGATATCGGCGCCGAGATCCTTGAGCAATGCGGAATAACTCCACTTGCTGCCATCCTTCTTTGCCTCGTCGAGCTTGGGCTGGAGGTCTTTCGGGACCAGTATCTTGTAGAAAGCCGGCATCTTGCTGGTCAGATAAAAGATATACGGCCGTTTTCCGGTATCCTTATCCTTATCGCTGTCGAAACGGCTGGCCCGGACCTCATGGCCATCGGCCCAGACCTCGAGATAGACCGGCTTGCCCGGATCAGCCTTGCCGCTGATCTTGATCGTACCGCCATTCTTCAGCTCGGTCTTGTCGATTGCTATCGTCGGCACTGTCCCGCCGCCTTCGGCTGCCTGCACCATCTGGGCGCCAAGCAGCATCACCATTGCCAGACCCAGCCACGGCAAAATTCTCAACCTGCTCTTCATCGTTGCATCTCCTTGATACTCCATCGTTAGATTGTTCTTCCACGCCCCTCTCCCCCTAAAGAGAGACAATGCGTGTTTCCCCGACATAGTCACGGCTCGAATATCCGGTCATCGCCGTCATCTTCGCCGTCAGTTCACTGATCGACTTGAGGTTGCGGATCACCGTCCTGATATCCTCTTCCTCTGCCGTCCCCGCCAGATCCGCTTCCAGTATCTGGGCGGTACCGAGCGCGGCGAACAGCGGCGTGTTGATCTCATGGGCCACCGCCCCGGCCATCTCGACCACTCCCTCCAGCTTGCTCCGCTCTACCTGCTCGGCCTCGAGCAGCCGCTGGGCGGTTAAATCGCGGATCACCTCGATGACGAACTCGACTTCGCCGGATTCGTCGATCATCGGCGTCGCCGTCCGCTCCAGCCAGCGCGGTCCGTCACCGCCGTCCAGCCGATGTATCGAGCTGGCCATCCGGCCGGAAGTCAGGACCTGGTCCACCGGACACATCTCCCGTCCCTCTTCCGAACGGCAGAGTCGCCTGTACTCCATCCCCAGCACCTCGCCCTCCTGCCAGCCGCTGGCCTCGAGAAAGGCCCGGTTGGCCATCACCACGCGCCCCTGCCGGTCGATGACGATCAGCTGCGGCCGGATGCAGTCGATGATATTGGCGAGGAAGTGCTCGTGCTCCTCGATCTGGTTGAAGAGCAGGGTGATCTTGCGGTAGGTCCTGGCGTTGGTGATCGCCGAACCGCCGGCCTCGGCGACGGCGAGCGAGAAGTTGATCTCGGCCTCGCTGAACTGCCGCGGTTCCCGCGCCAGGATCCGGATAATCCCGATCACCTCGTCCATCACCTTGATCGGCACCGCCAGCAGCGACCGGATACCCTCCCTGACCATATGCTCGTGGTAGAGCACCCGGTCGTCGGCTGTGACGTCCTGGATCGCCACCGCCTCGCCGCGCAGGGCCCTGATGGTGTTCTTCTCGTCGACCACCTCGCCCCGGTCGAGGTATTCCCGGGACAGGCCGGCTGAAGCGGCCAGCTCCAGCTCCTTCGACTTGGGGGTCAGCAGGCGGATGGTGCAGCCCTGGGCCTGCAGGCTCCGCGGCAGCAGTTCGACGATGGTGGTCAAGACGCGGTCGAGATCGAGCGTCGAATTGACCAGCTGCGAGATGAACTGCAGCTCCCGAAGGAACTCCACCTGCTGCGCCAGCTGCTTGAACATCCGGCCGTTGGCGATGGCGATGCCGACCTGCTCGGCCAGGGCCATCGCAAAGGCGATCTCCGCTTCGGCGAACGACCTCCGGTTGCGGGTGAGCAGGCGCATGATGCCGATCACCCGCTCCTGGAAGGCAATCGGCAGGGTGAGGACCGATTCGATGCCTTCCTTGAGAGCGGCCTCGCGAAACGACAGGTGCGGACTGTTCGCGACCTCGCTCATCGCCACCGGATGGCCGGAAGCCACCATCCCCAGCGTTTCCCGGGAGTCGACATCCGGCCGCCCCAGATACTCCGGCGACAGACCGGCTGCGGCACCGAGGACGAAGCTGCCGCTCGCCTGATCCAGCAGGCGGATGGTGCAGGCGTCGATGGCCAGCAGTTCCGGCAGGCTGTGGACGATGATCTCCATCACCTGCCGGGGGTCGTGGACCATCGAGATCATCCGCGTCACCTGCTGGAAGATCTGGATATAGCCGTCCTTCCCCTGTCGGCCCATCATATCGCCTCTCTCTTTCATTCGTTCCATCCGCAGACCATTCTCAACGCCAGCTGTTCCCGGGCGGCATACCGACCGCCAGACATAACCGCCTTTTCCTGGAGCAGCCCGTTGCCTGCCAGATCCCAATCTCCTCCACGCCACCGAGCGGACGCAGGCAGTCGTCGATCGATCCCGGTTGCGGCCGGGCCTCGTGCGGCAATCCGATATCGAAACCGAACAGTTTCATTTTTTGCCCTTGAGAACCCGTTCGACCTTTTCCTCAAGTTCCTGCTTATCCACCGGCTTGACGCAGTATTCGTCCGCGCCGAGGCTGATCGCCTCGCGGGCCGTCTCGACCGTGGGATAGCCGGTGAGCATGACAGCCCGCATATCCGGTTGAAGCCGTTTCAGCAGGGCCAGCACCTCGATGCCGGTCATCTTCTGCAGTTTGATATCGAGGATGGCCAGGTCGACGGGATGACCTTTGACGAAATCGATGGCCGCGTCCTCCTCGGTAAAGGTGTGGACTGTGTGGCCCTTCTTGGACAGAATCTTGCCGACCAGCACGGTCGCATCGAGCACATCGTCAAGTACGAGTATTTCCGCCATGTTCTCCTCCGTTGCATTAACCTTGTTCAGACTGACATGGCCGGGCTGTCTGCCTGTTGTCCTTCATAACCGCTCTGCGGCAGCCGTATGCGGAACAGTGTCCCTGCTACCGTACCCCGCTGCGGATCATGCACGGGGCTTTCCACCTCTATCGTGCCGCCATGTGCATGGATGATGCCATAGGAGACGGAGAGACCGAGTCCTGTCCCCTGCCCCACCGGTTTGGTGGTGAAGAAGGGGTCGAAGATCTTTGCCAGGTTCTTCTCGGCAATGCCGTGACCGCTGTCCCTGACTTCCACCATTACCGTCCCGTTTTCCCCGTTGGCGGTGCGGATGAGAATCTCTCCGCCGCCCTGCTCCAGCATCGCATGATGGGCATTGGTGATCAGGTTGACGAAGACCTGCCGCAGTTTTTCCGCGTCGCCGACGACGATCGGCTTTTCGGCGGCGAGATCACGGCGGACCTGGATGTGGCTGAGGCCGAGGGTATGCTCCGTCACCGCCATCACGTCGCCGAGGATGTCGTTGATATTGACGTCTTCGCGCGAACTGCCCGACTGACGGGAGAATTTCAGCAGATCGGCGACGATCTTGCGGCTGGCCTTGGTCTGCCGCTCGATGACCTGCAGGCTCTGGTAGGCCTCGCTGCCTTCGGCGAAGTCGTCCATCAGCAGCTGGGAGTAGCCGAGGATGATCCCCAGCGGGGTATTGATCTCGTGGGCAACGCCGGCCGCCATCTGGCCGATCGAGGCCATCTTTTCACTGGCCGCCAGCTGTTCCATCATTATCTTCAGCTTGGTCAGATCCTTGGCGATTACCTCGGCGCCGATCATTCCGCCGTCTTCGCCGAAAATGGCCGTTGCCGAGAGCAATACCGAAATCGCCGTGCCGTCGCTGCGGAGAAATCCGAGATCGAGATCCTTGATATACCCGTCATCGGAGAGCCGCCGGCAGAATTCATCAATCCCGGCCGGATCGGTAAAGAAATCCATCAGCGCCAGGCCGGTACCCTCCTCGCGCCGGTAACCGAGCATCTCGAAGCCGGAGTCATTCATGTCGACCACGCGGTTGGCCGAATCGCAGAAAAAGACCATGTCCTTGGAGGCGGAGAAGAGGTGGCGGAACTTCTTCTCCGACTGCGACAATTCCTCGGTCCGTTCCTCGACCTTCTGCTCGAGGGTCTGGTTCAGGTTCTGCAGTTGGGTCGCGGCTGCCTCAAGTTCGCGGTTGGCGTTCTTCAGCTTGCCGGCCTCGTTCTCGAGGGCCTCGTATGCCTGGACGCCCTTGTGGTAGAAGATCATCACCGCCGCCACCGAGATCATGAACAGGGTGTTGAAACCGCCGGAATAGGGTGAGATCACGTACCAGACCTCGGCATGCCCGGCTATCAGCAGGAACTGCTTGACCAGATGGCCGACGGCGCGCGATATCGTGAAGGCGGCGATGGCGAAGGTCACATAGAAGAGATAGCCCCAGACAAAGTTGCCGGGCTGCCTCCTCGACAGGGACCGGGCATGTCGCCAGGCCAGGAAGGCAAAGGCGATATTGGCGGCGGAGCCGATGATGTCGACCAGAATTGCCGGAAACAGCGGGATACCTGCGATCATCGCCCTCCCTCCACCTTGTCCGATGCAGCCGCCCGGGAGAACGAGCGCATGGCGAGAAAGAGAAAGAACAGCGCCGGCGTGATGACCAGGTGATCGAGGGCCGTGACGTAATAGATCCAGTGCCCGAAGGAAACCGGCAGCAGCAGCAGGGCCGAGAGATAACCGTCCTCGGTGGATATGGCGCCGTCGGGCAGGGCCATCTGGGCGAAGTGGCCGACAAAGGCGATGCCGTTCCAGATCATCATCAGCCAGCAGAACCGCTGAAGATAGAGCCAGCCGACCCCGGCAAAGCCGCTGCGGCGGATATCCCAGAGGAGGTAGCCGAGGGCCCCGAGATACTGGATGTGGGCGAGCTGATGGACAACAACCCCTTCCGACCCGCCATGGGTCTGCAATGCCCAGGCGTCCTGGCAGAACAGGATGAGGGAGAGGATCGGCGTCAGGATCAGTATGCGTGAAAAGGCCGGTATCATGCTTTCCATTATCAGGTGCAACAATCGTGTTGCAGGCCATCCAGGACCGGACGAACCTGCACCGGTTATGGAGAGCGGCTGATCAGGCCGGGGAAGGCAGACGGGTTCCCCGGGGCAATGCCCTTCTCAGCCGTACTCCATGCCCCGCTATTGCAGAATCGGTACCAGAGAAGACCTGCCCCTGAAAAAATCCGAAAATCGAATTCAAGATATTGAAATATATGTATTTACATGATGGTGCGGCGGGATCGGAAGTGGATTCCGGTGCCACGTCCGGCCGCAACCGGAGTGGCGCAGTGCAACATTTTTACTGCACCGGCAGGAGAAAGATGGGGAGAAATGAGCGTAACGGCTGAAGGTTCAGCGCCGGAAGCCGTCGAGGGAGATCTGGTAACGCCTGAGCAGGCGCTGCAGGGCCTGGCGTTCCATGCCGCAGCCCTTGGCCGCGAGCGAGATATTGCCCTTGGTCCTGGTGAGGGCGGCCCGCAGATAGGAGGCGGTGAATTCCCGGAGAACCGCTTCCTTGGCACCGGCGTACTCGAGGTGGAGCAGCTGTTCGAACCCCGGGGCCGGTTGATCCGGTCCGCTCTCGGGAGAAAGCATCTCGACATCGAGCATCAGGTCCCGCCGCTCGATCTTCGGGCCGGTACCGAGCAGCACCGCCCGGTTGATGGTGTTCTGCAGCTCGCGGACGTTGCCACGCCAGGGCCGGCGCAGCAGCGACTGGATCGCCTCCTCGGAAAACTCGAGACCGGGCCGCTCGTATTCACGACGGTATTTCCTGAGGAAATGGTGGATCAAGAGCGGAATGTCCGACCGGATCGCCTCCAGGCTCGGCATCGTCACCGTCACCACGTTGAGCCGGTAGAAAAGGTCTTCGCGGAACTCGCCGCGGCTGATCTTGGCTTCGATGTCCTGATTGGTCGAGGCCACCACCCGCACATCGACCGGCAGGGTCCTGGTCTGGCCGAGCGGCTGAACCTCCTTTTCCTGCAGGACCCGCAGCAGCTTGGTCTGGATCGATACCGGGATGTCGGCGATCTCATCGAGCAGGATGGTCGAACGATCCGCTTCGACGAACAGCCCGACCTTGTCGTGGTCGGCGCCGGTGAAGGCCCCCTTGCAGTAGCCGAAAAGCTCGCTTTCGAGGATATGCTCCGGCAGGGCAGGGCAGTTGACGGTCACCATCTTCCGCCCGGCCCGGCCCGACAGGCCATGGAGAGCCCGCGCCGCCAGTTCCTTGCCGGTTCCCGATTCACCGCGGATCAATACCGTCATATCGCTCGGGGCCAGCCGGCGAAGCAGGTCCTCGACCTGCCTCAGCCGCGGCGAATTGCCGACAAAGCCATAAAATTCACCTTCTTCGGGTTTTGCCTGCAGTTCCTGGTATCTTCTGTTTTCACGCAGCAGCCAGGTCCTCTCCATTGCCCTCGATACCGCATGGAGGATCTGGTCGTTGTCGAAAGGCTTCTGGAAGAAATCATAGACGCCGTTCTTCAGGGCCTCCACGGCCATTTCGACCGTGGCGAATCCGGTCATGATGATGGTGGTGATGGTCGGGTCGATCTCCTTGAGCCGCCGGAAGAGCTCCACACCGTCCATTCCCGGCATCTTGACATCCGTCAGGACCACATCCGGCAGCCATTGGCGGATGAGGTCGACGACCTCGGTCGCGCGGATGGGCGCGGGGTTGCGGTCCTGATCGAGGTAGACGACCGACTGCATGTCGACGTGGGCGCCGTTCGCGAAGTAGTCGAGCCGGCCGTCCTTCATCCGGGAGGCGAGCTCGGCCGGAAGCTCCGGGAGGCCGGTCACGCGTCTCAGCTCGTCGCTCGTGAGCGGGGTGGAAAAGCGACGCGCCG
>WBUQ01000165.1 GCA_008933635.1 Desulfobulbaceae bacterium
ATTCCGACCTGGATGGTTCGCAGTCCACCCCGGGCGTAGTCGTTCAGTCGCCTGGTCTCGCATTTTGCCCGGATTTCGGCGAAGAACCGCCGATCCTGCTGCAACTCCCGCTGCCGCTGAAAGAACCGATCGGCCTGGCGGACCGGCAGCGCGTTGTCGGTGAAGGTGAAGTCGAGGCATTGGTACTCCCGTGCCAGGGATTCGACTTCGGAGATCATCCGCTCTGCCGATTTACAGCGGTAACCCTGCCATTGGAGGTTGAGGTTGCAGAAGGTGCATTTATTCCACCAGCAGCCGCGGGAAAATTCCACGGGCAGCACCGGGATGAATGGCAGCTCCTGAAATATAGTTTTTATTTCAGCGAAATAGGGCCGATAATCAGGCGTTGGCAGGTTGTCGAGACCTTCAGACTGGTGGCGAGGGCAGGGCGACGGGCCGCTGTCCCTGGAGAGCACCCGGGCCGGCATTTCTGCCGCATTTTTCGCCAGATAGCGGCACAGGCCGAGCAGCGCCTGTTCCCCCTCGCCGTCGACGACGTGATCTATCCAGGGAAAATGCCTGAGCAGGGCGCGGCCGGTATCGCCGCAGCAGGAAGAGCCGCCGAAAACGATGCGGGCGTCGAGGCCGTTTTCGCTGATCCGGCGGGAGAGATGGAGCGATGGCAGCAGCTGGCCGAAACAGACGGAGAAGCCGATCAGCCGGCTGCCCGACAGGTCGTTGCGGGCCAGCCAGTCGTCACAGGCTTCGGCAATGCGGGAGACCAGTTCGTCGAAGTCCAGCCGTTTCTCGCCTGGTGCCGGCCGGTGCAGGCTGCTGTTGAAGAGGTCGCGTGCCTTTTGCCGCTGGCCGGGGAAAAGCAGCGGGGCGAAGAGGGCCTCTCCCGCCCAGCTGCTGGCGGAGATGCGCCGGTAGGCATCGATGCCGATGGCGGCGGCGACATCGAGAAAGGGGTGGCGGGTGAGGATCTCCGCCTCCATTTCCCGTTCGACGTAGGCCTTGAGGGCGGCGAGCTGGAGGGATGGTCTGTTGAACAGGGCCCAGGGCATGGAGATCAACATCGCCCTGAAACGGCTGGCGGGGCCTGTGCCGGTCATTCGTCCTGGTGGATTATCTCGGTGCCTTGCGGCGGAGAGAAGGAGAACAGGGCCGATAGCGCCTCCCCGCTCTCGTCGGCAAGGGGGTTTTCCCTGATGTCGCTGAGCGTCAGGATCGTGCGGGTGTCGAACTGGTCGCGGATCTCGATCCGGCGGATCAGCGAATCGGCGGTGACCCACAGGTGAATGTCCTGGACCTGCGATTCCGTGGATCTGGGCATCAGCTGGATGACCCGCAGCCCGGGGTCCTCTTCGCCGTCGACGATATTCTTGTTCGGGCCGAGGATGGCGAAATTCTCCGCCAGCCGGCCGGAACCGGTGAAAAAGGAATAGGTCATATCCTCTTCGATCGTTCTCGCCGGCGAGACGATCATCTGTTGCAGATTCTCAAAGTACATCGAAAAGATTTCCCCGTCGCTGACCAGCACCTGTTTCTCGGGGCTGTCGTAATCCCAGCGCATCTGTCGTTTCCCGTCGCCCTTGAGAAAGACCGCCCGGCCGCTGCCCCGGCGGGGCCGTCCGGCCATCTCACCCTCGGTCGACTGGGTGAAGGCAAAGGACAGGCTGTGCATCGCGTCGTAGCGCTGCTGCAGCCTGGCCGCGACCGCGCCGGGAGGTTCCGGGGATGCATCGGCAGCCAGGGCCGGCGTGGGTCCGGAGGCAGCAAGGAGTGCAGCCAGGGAAAGGGCAAGGGTGAGCAGGTGCAGGCGGAAAAGAGGCTTCATACGAGCTCGAGCTCCATCGGACGGTTGAAGATCCTGGCGGCGACCTGCTGTACCGAATCAGTGAGGTCGGTGACGAAATATGTGTGGGTTGCCGGCTGCTCTCCGTTTGCCCGCACCAGGCCGGGGTTTTCGGCGAGAAATGACTGCAGGTAACGCGCCGTCTCGATCGATGAATCGACCAGGCCGACCCGCTTGCCGATCCGCGGCTGGATCAGATCCCTCAGCAGCGGATAATGGGTGCAGCCGAGAACGAGGGTGTCGATCTGCTTGTCCCTGAAGGGATGGAGGTAGCGACGGAGGATCATCTTGGTCTCGCGCTTGTTGACCCAGCCTTCCTCCACCAGCGGCACCAGCAGCGGACAGGCCTGGGAGAAAACCCTGAAGTCGGGGGCGAGGGCGGTGATCGAGCGCTCGTAGACATTGCTCCTGATCGTGGCACTGGTGCCGATGACGCCGATACGGCCTGATTGGCTGCGGGCGAGAACGGCATGGACCGCCGGGGTCACCACTTCGATGATAGGCACCCGGAACTCCTGCCGGAGACGCTCGGTGGCGACGCTGGAGGCGGTGTTGCAGGCGATGACGATGACACCCGACCCCTTCTCCAGCAGGAATTCGGTGTTGCGCAGCGAGTAGTCGGTAATGGTTTCGGCACTCTTGGTGCCATACGGAGTCCTTGCGATATCGCCGAGATAGAGGATGGAGTGGTCGGGCAGGAGCTGTTCGACCGCTCTCGCCACGGTCATCCCGCCGATGCCTGAATCAAAAATGCCGATCATGGATATCAAATATGTCGTAGGTGGAACCGCTGTCTGCGGCGGAGGAGTGCTGCGGCAATAAAATGAAGGCTATCTATACCAGAAAACAACCTGGACAACAAGGCTGCCGTTGCCGCCGGAATCGTAGCGGCAAGGCCATTTCCCGGGCAGTTCGGCACTGTCGGAACCAGGCTGGGAATTTTTCCCCGGAGCATTTCGACTCCGTATTGACAGAGTCTGGCCGGAGCATTACCTTAGCACCAGTTTTCAGGAAGCGTCTGTACCCCGACAAGAGGGGGCAGCGAAACCAAGAGATTCGGACACCGTCCGTGCCATCATAGCAGAGGTAGTGCAATGCCTGTCTACGAATACGAATGCAGCAGTTGTCGCAAGGTTTTCGAGGTCCAGCAGAAGATGTCGGATGCTCCGCTGTCCGCATGCCCTGAGTGTGAGGGAGCCGTCAGGAAGCTGATGTCGATGAGTTCTTTCCAGTTGAAGGGCGGCGGCTGGTATGCCGACGGCTATGGCAGCGCTTCCGGCGGAGCAGGCAAAGCGGCGGCGCCGGCTGCTCCTTCCCCCTGCCAGTCGGGTGGCGCCTGCGCCAACTGTCCGGCGGCCAGCGCCAGCTAGGATTCTTTCCTGCCAATCCGTGCGGATGTCATGGCCTCGGCGCAACGATGGCCATGGCATCGCCATACGAGTAGAATCGGTACCCCTCCCTGATTGCCGTTTCATAGCATGAAAGCAGGGTTTCGCGTCCGCAGAGGGCCGAAACCAGGAACATCAGCGATGAATTCGGCAGGTGGAAATTGGTGATCAGGCAGTCAACAACCCTGAACTCGAAGCCAGGGTAGATATAGAGGCCGCACCAGCCTTCGACCGCCCCCAGTCCTGTTTTTTTCTGCCGCGCGGCAAACTCGAGAGCCCGCACCGTGGTGGTTCCCACCGCCCAGATCCGTCCGCCCGCTCCTTTCGTCTGAATGATCTGTTCCACGGTGTCCGTTGGGACGACGACGTATTCCTCGTGGATGCTGTGTTCTGTGATTGTCTCCGTGCGCACCGGGGCGAAGGTGCCATAACCGACATGAAGCGTGACCCTGCCCAGGGCCACCCCTTTGTCACGGATCTGCTGCAGCAGTTCCGGGGTGAAATGCAGGCCGGCGGTCGGTGCGGCGACCGCGCCGGGTCGGTCGGCATAGACCGTCTGGTAACGTTCGCTGTCCAAGGGCGTCGTTCCGTTCTGCCGCTGGATATAGGGAGGGAGCGGTACCTGGCCGCAGGCGGCGAGGACGGACTCGATGTCCTCTTCTCCCTTGAAATGCATCTCCAGCAGAGCCTTGCCGTCGTCGAGCAGCGCACGTACCGTGCAGGTCAGTCCACCGTCGAGCAGCAGCCGACTGCCGGGTTTCGGCCGTTTCGAGCATTTCAGCAGGGCGATGACTTCGGCAGGTTCTTCCGGTTTTCCTGAGCGTGAGGGCATCCCCAGCAGGAACACCTCTATCTTGCCACCGCTGTCCTTGCGTCCGTTCAGCCGGGCCGGAAACACCCTGGTGTCGTTGATCACCAGCATGTCGCCGGCCTGCATCAGGTCGGCGATATCGGTAAAGAGCCGGTGGCTGACCGTCTTGCAGGCGTTATCGAGGACCAGCAGCCGGGAGTGGTCGCGGCGGTCGGCCGGGTGCTGGGCGATGCGGTCTTCCGGCAGATGGTAGTCATAGGCCGAAAGGGTGAAATCCTGTTGCATGTGGGTGCTGTTTTCAGTAGTAAGAAATGATATGGACGTCGCCTGCGCTGTCGCCGGGCGCCGGCGTCAACGGCGGCGGGATGAGGCATCCTTGCTGGTGTTTTGACGAGAGAGGGTGCAATAGATACCATGTTCCTGGCCGTTGCCGCAACTGAAATGGAGATGACTCCCCTGTACCGGATGACGACGGGGATGGACATCGGCTTCCTGACCCTGGTCACCGGGGTCGGCCCGGTTGCCGCCGCGATGCAATTGACCCGCTTCCTCTGCCAGGAACTGGGGCAGGTGCGCGGAATAATCAATTTCGGCGTGGCCGGTGCCTATGTCCAGACGCCGGGCCTGCAGATCGCGGGCCTGCTCGATGTCTGTCTGGCAGAGCGGGAAGTCGCCGGCGATTTCGGTGTCAGTTACGGGGACGATATCGATCACCTGCCGGAGGATTTGACCGGCAAGCTCGCCTTCGATCTCGACCGTTCCCTGCTGCTGCAGTCCGGGCTTGTGCTGCAGCGCAACGGCATGTCCCCCCATCTCGGGACCTTCGTCACCGTCAACGCGGTCTCCGGCACCAGGGCCCGCGGCGAGAACCTCAGGCAGCAGTGGCAGGGGCTCTGCGAGAACATGGAAGGGGCATCGATCGCCCGGGTGGCCGAGGCCTTCGCCCTGCCGTTTCTCGAGGTCCGCTCAATTTCAAACATGGTTGAGGAGAGGAACCCGCAGAACTGGCGACTGGCAGAGGCCTGCGCGGTCGCCGCCGACGCCGCTTCCTGCCTGCTGCGCGAACTGGAGATCTGATGGAACCTCTTTCGCTGGGCTATTCGCCCTGCCCCAATGATACCTTTATCTTCTATGCCTTAAGCCATGGCGTCATCGACCTCGGCCGCCTTCGCTTTGCCCGGCCGTGCCTGGAGGATGTCGAGACCCTCAACTCCTGGGCCCTGGCCCATCGTCTCGATGTGACCAAAATTTCCTGCCATGCCCTGGGGCATGTCAGCGACGAGTACTGTGTCCTGGCGGCCGGCAGTGCCCTCGGGCGGGGCTGTGGGCCGCTGCTGGTGGCTGCCGCCGATTTTCCCGCGGCCGACCTCGTCGGGCGCAGGGTCGCCATCCCCGGCCGGCTGACCACCGCCGCGCTGCTGTTCAGGATGTTTCTGCCGGCCTGTACGGACCTGGTCGAGATGCGTTTCGACCGGATCATGGAAGCGGTGAAGCGGGGCGAGGTCGACGCCGGGGTGATTATCCACGAGAGTCGCTTCACCTATGGCGATGAAGGGCTGACCTGCCTGCAGGATCTCGGCCTGTGGTGGGAGGGTGTCTCCGGCCGGCCGATACCGCTCGGCTGCATCGTAGCCAGGCGGAGCCTGGGCGAGGAGGCGATCGCCCTCGTCGACAGGGCGGTGGCGTCCAGCGTCGACTACGCCTTCAGCCATCCCTCGGAGTGTCTGCCTTACATCCGCGCCCACAGCCAGGAGACGGCGCCGGAGGTGGTGCAGAGCCATATTGAGCTTTATGTCAATGATTTCTCAAGGGATCTTGGCAGCGAAGGGATGGCCGCAATTACGGCCTTCCTCGAGCGGGGACGGGCCGCCGGCGTCCTGCCGCCCGCTGCCGGGAAGAATCCGCTCTTTGCCTGCCGTTTCGGGTCGCAGCGATGAACGAAGGGCCGCCGGAGAGCATCGACGGATACCGTCTGCCGGTCTTCCGGCTGGTGGGCGCGGATGGCGAATGCGATCCGGAACTCTGCCAGGCGCTGGCGGAGGAAATTTCCCGCCGCGGGTTGCGGCCGCTGGCAGTCAGACTTTCCGCCGGCCGGCGGCCGGTAACGGCACCTGACCTGCAGCGGGGTGGACTGCTGCGGACCGGTGTCGACCGTCTCGAACTCTCCTGCAGCCCCGAACTCCCGCTGCCCGGTATTGCCCCGGCCGCCCGCTCTCTGTCGCTGCTCGCCGATTTGTGCCAGCGCTACGACGTCGTGCTGGCGACGGGTGACTGGGACCTCCCCCTCAATACTCTGCTGATCGCGACAGGCGCCACAGCCGGCCCCGTCGCCGAAAACCACTTCCGAGTTGCCGATCCGGCCTGGGGAACGGGGCGCGTCTCCGACCTGCTGCTTTCCTGGCTGGAGTTGCTGTGCCGTGAGGAGCCGGTCTGGGCCTGCGTGCTGATCGGCGGCAGAAGTTCACGGATGGGGCGGCCGAAACACCTGCTCCGGACGGATGGGGGAGTGACCTGGCTCGAAATGACGGTAGCCCGGCTGCACGCTTTGGCGGATGGGGTGGTCCTGGCCGGAGCGGGCGAAATCCCCCTTGGGCTCTCGCACCTGACCCGGCTGCCGGACGTGCCGGGGGTGGCCGGCCCGCTGGCCGGCATCCTGGCGGCGATGCGCTGGCAACCCGGGGTATCCTGGCTCGTCGTTGCCTGTGACCTGCCGTCACTGACCGAAGAGGCCGTCCGCTGGCTGCTCGATGCCCGTCGCCCCGGCCGCTGGGCAATCATCCCGCGGCGCAGCCGGGACAGCCATGTCGAACCGCTGCTGGCCTGCTATGACCGGCGCTGCCTGATATGGTTCGAGGAGCTGCGCCTCACCGGCTCGCTGCGCATCGGCATGGTCGCCCGTCGTCCGCAGGTGCATTCGCCGGTGATTC
>WBUQ01000014.1 GCA_008933635.1 Desulfobulbaceae bacterium
TCCTTTAAGAGAAAAGACTCACAACACCCGAAGGATAAAAATTTATTGTATTCTACCTGCCCCTCTTTGGAATAGACATGAATATCGATGAAATTCTCTGCAGCTACTTCTTTAACTGGAGCATGCTCTCCTCCAATCAGTTTAATATCCCATAAAGTTTCAATCAAATTCTTGTCATTGTCTATTAAATGCTTGCTTTCATTGAACTTGGTGTGAAGGCAGCGCAATTCTTTCAATTTAACAAAGTTTAATCCGCTGGCCTTGCATAAATTTTCCACGCCATTTATTAGCGCCTTATGCAACGCTTGTTCTTCCACAGTGGTCGTTGTTGCTGTAGCAGTCATCCGTCAGCACCCAATATCCATCATCATGCCGTTCCCTTTAAAGAGAACTCTAGAATCATGATCGCAGCAACCCGCTCTTGCCGGGTAAGCTCAAAACCAGCCTCTTTTGCGATTGCCACATAATCCACCTCCGACCGGTCTCCTCCCTCGGTGAGGACACGAAGGTTCAAGCTCACTACCGCTTCATCCGGGGAGGGAGGATCATGGACAAACGTTGTGGCTATATACATCCGGCCATCCGGATTGAGTCCTTGCCGGGCCATCGTCAAAATTCGCTTCAGATGTTCCATGCTCCAATCGGCCAGGACATTTTTGAAAACGATCACATCCACGCGAAACGGCAGCGGATCAAGAAAACTTCCTCTGATGGTCTGCAAACGCCCCGCCACTCCTTGCGCATGGGCCAGTTGCTTCATTGCAGTAAAATCCGAAAACCGGTCGAAGGCGATCGCGCTCGTATTCGGATAGCGCATCAGCAGTTCAATCAGGAATGATGATTGACCGGCGCCAAGATCGGCGACCACCTCTCCAGGATTGAGGCGAATTGCCTCTGCAAGAGTAGCGGAGATTTCAACCTGGGTGTCCTGCATCGCTCCATGAAAGATTTCGGCAGGGTAACGCTTACTGCTGAGTGCATCATAGATACGTCGTTTTGATCCTGCGGCAGGAGGGATCCCTAACAGGACATCGGCCAACTCCATCCACGCCGGGGCACAAAATTCAGCGGCGTATTGCACCCACTGGACAACATTGCCGGTTTGATCGGCCAACAGGAGCCTTCCTGACGGCTTGAGCGCGACCGCCTCTTCTTCTATGGTCACCACGTCGAGAGAGGCGAGAATAATGAGCAGTTCCCGCAACGGTTCAGGCTGGGTACCGGTGACCCGCGCCAATTCCGATATAGCCAGAGGCTCGTCGCGCAATAGATCGCATATCTTCAACTGAACGCACACGCCAAGGACGTGTGTGGTGACCATGCCCATGCTGGCGGCAACGAGCTGCTGACGCAGCCGGGATTGTTCGGAACCCATGGCTAAGCCAAGGATGTTTTCGCACGGTTTTGCTTTCATAGCGCACCGTTCCAGTCCGGCATGCGCCACTCCCCTTTTTCATCTTCTTCAATCAACTCAAGATACGCCAAAAGGCGTAACAGTCGCAGACAGGATGGGGGATCAAAATGGGCAGTTTCCGCTATAGCAGCAAGCGATCTTGTCTCGTTGGCTGGCCACTGTTTGCGGAGCTTTTCAAAAAAATCCCAGGCCGATTTGAGAGCCAGGCCGAGACTCAGATGAAGCAGATACTCCCGCGGGTCCTCAAATTGACAGAGCTGCTGGACAACCTTTTTCATAATCGGCGCATTTCTAGAAAATGGAAGGGGGGAATGGTTGGCCTGGTTGCAGACAGCCACAACCCAGCCCTCCTGGCCAAAGCCTGAAAGGCATCGATTGACCTCTCTTTCCCGCCAAAGGCAACCATCTGGTGATAATCCCAAAGGCACGCAGCATCGGGGCGGCCCAATGGCGGCAAAGGACTTTCAATCAACAGCAGCGTGCTGGATTCACTCATAGAGTCTCTGATCGTGCCTAAAATACGCTCCGCCTCATCGTCGGGCCAATCATGAATTACGAGTTTTGCCATATACAAATCAGCACCGGTGGGAACTCGATCAAAAAAATCAGCTACTTGAAATTCGATATTCCTCTTTTGATCATCTGTGGAACGCGGGATTCCGGGATCCGTATCCGCGACGGTAATCCTAATCTCACAATATTTTTTTTTGATAGCCGAGGCCAACCCTCCACTTCCTCCGCCAACATCCACAATCCAGGAGTAGTCAGCAAAAGGAAAATCATTTGCAAGAAACTCTTCCACCGGTCCCTGTGTAGCGCACATGGCTGAATGAAAGAATTTTTTTTCAACTGGGTGCCGGCTTAACCATTCGAAAAAGGTACTGCCGTAACAGCGTTGAAAGTTATTCCCCCCGGCCGCAAGACACTCTTGGTCTAACGCATAACAGGGCCGGAATACCTCCCCAACAAACAGAAAATGGTCACGCAGCGATTGGGGGTGATTTTTAGTCAACAATGTACCCGCAGAGGTAAGCCTAATCCTCTCCCCGTTTCGGGTAATTAATCCAAGGCTGAGAGCCTTCTCCATTCCTTCTTTCTGCGAGGTGTCTCCAAATGAAGAGGCTGACCATTCATCTGAGGAAAATTGGTCAAGAAGTCCGGACCGCAGGAGATTGAGAACCGCATCAAAGGTCTCACCCGCATGCATTAAAGACAGAACATACATGCCCTTTACTTACCGTCGTAAGCCGCTTTGATAAATGAATTGTCATACGCCTCCTCTACCTTGAGTCCTGAAGGAAGTGCAGCATAATGGACAAGAAGATCGAAAGTCTGTTGCCACTGGGCGGGATCCATGAGGCCAATCTCATTGGGGCCTGCCCCTAAAATAAACGGCCGCATGGCTTTGAAGCTTGCCAACTCAATTTCACGCTTTAGCCCGGGAGTAACCTTGAGCATCATATCGACATATTTGTCCGGTTCAGCCAATGACGCCTGCCATGCTCGCAACAGGCCTTTTATATATTTATTGACCAACTCAGGTCGCTCCTTGATGAGCTTTTCCGAGGTGAACACCACATTGCCCATCAGCTGGATCCCATAATCAGCAGGATTGATAGTGTCGATCTTTTTCCCTTCCAGAGCGACCTCAACTGGTTGCCCGTGCAAATAAACCGGCAGAGCGTCTACCTGCCCGGAAAATAACGGGGCCATACTGAAAGTGACTGGGACTTTCTTGATTTTTGTGGCATCGATGTTGAGTTTGGCCACAAGAGCATCAAACATCGGTTCCACATTCGTCCCTGCCATTGTCCCAACCTTCTTGCCGATCAGATCGTGAGGAGTCTTGATGCTGCTTTCCTGCAACGACATCCAACCGACCGGGCTGAAGCGTAACTCGGCAAAGATGGCGACAATTGGCACCCCGTTGGCTCGCGCTTGTAACAGCTGGTCCCCGCCTGTGATGCCGAATTGTTCGGCTCCGGACGCAACAAGCTTAATCGGGTCTGCCTCAAATCCTCCAGGTTTTATCGTGACATCAAGTCCCTCTTCTTTCCAAAAACCTGCCTGCTGTGCAATAATCGACCCGATATATGTTACACCAGGCAACCATTTGAGCCTGGCAACTACAGGCTCCAAGGCGGAAGATTTGCTTTTTTCCTCTGAATGGTTGTCACAACCCATCAATAAATAAAACAACAGCAAAGCGACGGGAAGGATTCGCCAAAGAGATTTCTTCATGTACCTCATTTTTATCATGTACCTCATTTTTATTTACTCCTCCATGGTTACGAAAATCAGTTTATCCTCATAATTTATATTCAATCCAGCGTGTTGCCGCACTAAAGGTTCCAGAAAGTCACGCCACAATTCAATCTGCCCTGCCAACACTTCCGGCGGAAAATGCCAAAGAAAGGAAAAAGTCGTAAACAAATCCTGCTCAACCACCTCTTCAGAACCCAGCCCGCTTAAAGCGCTCAGGACCGTGCTTGCTGGAAGAAAAAGTTTTGATGGAAGAACCTTGAGAGTAAACACCTGATTCAAAGAAAAAAGAATGTGTTCAATCTCTTCAGCGAAACCAAAATCGCCGTCGTACACATCAGTTCGTGGTAAGTTGCTTTGCCGGCGAAACGCAGGAAGAATGGTTTGGTATATATCGTTTTGCAAAATCGAGATTGACACGGCCACGATGACAAGCATACCGCCCGCGTTAACCCTCGCTAAGCAGCGCTCAACAAAATTTTTTCTATCACGGAAATAGTACATGACGTGAGAAGCGATAACGATGTCGAAACATTCATTTTTTTCTTTGTCCCAGTCTTCAAATCGTTCCTCCAATATATGGACATTCTCAAATCCCTCAAATCTACCATATAAGTCGTGCGCAGCATTTTCTGCCGGTTCAAGAATTGTTATCTGAATCTCTTTCTGCTGCTCTTCGGAAAATTGCAAGATGCGGTTGTCAATCCATCCTGTCCCCCCTCCAATATCCAGAATTTTTATTCTGTCAAATCTTGCACAGAGCTTTGGCAGGACGAACTCGCTGAGCATGTCTGCTATCATACTGGTTTTACTTGTAAATTTTATGTATTTGAGATATCTGGCGTATCCGATTGTCTCATGAGATGGTTTTATTGAAACTTTCAACATGGCATTCCACCCAAGGGTTACTCGTTATTCGCGATGCGTTAGTCCCATTTTCCTAAAAGTCGCTCGCTCTATAAAACAAACAAATTGATAAAATCCGATACCTGATGCAGCGGCAAAAAAAACCGCTGCAAAAAGCATTGGAGTATCAGTCCGGTATGAGGAAGAAAGGATTTGGTAGCCGATGCCTTTATCCGCACCAGCCAATTCGGACACGATCGCCCCTATGACACTGAACGAAGCCGATATCTTGAGGCCTGAGAAAATAGCTGGCAAAGCGCTCGGAAGCCTTGCTTTCCAGTAAAGTTGAAACGGTGTCGCTCCCACCATTTTCATAAGATCGACCATTTCCGGCGAGGTATTCTTGATACCTGTAGCACAATTAATTGTCATCGGGAAAAAGCAGATAAGAGCAGCCATGACCACCTTACTCCCAAGTCCGTTTCCAAGCCAAATGATTAAAAGTGGAGCTATAGCCACTAATGGCACTGCTTGAAGAGCGACAAACATGGGCATCGCTGCTCGCTCTACTAGACGCCACACTCCAAAAAAAGAGCCTGTAAAAAAAGCAGCTCCACATCCGAGTGCGAACCCGAGTATTGCCTCGAGTAAGGTGATACCGGCCTCATGGAATAACAAGGGAAATTGCGCAATAATAAGGTTGAAGATTTCAGTGGGAGGCGGGAGTAAATATCGCGGGATATTAAACAACCTTACCGCTATCTCCCAACAAGCCAGAACGACGCCCGGCACGATAAAGTCAGTTGCATGAGTGCTTAACAGGCGCAGTACAGCAGGAAGGAGATTGTCGATTTGTGAATTATTCATAGACAATTTTCTTGCTGAGCGTGCAACTTTGTTGCTTTACGTAAGGAGCCCCGGACACGCAATAAAAGCGAATCAAATTCAGGACATTCCATAAGCTCAGGAGTTCTTGGCCGAGGGAAATTCACCTGAAATTCCTGATAAATCTGCGCGGGTTTGGAAGAAAGGACAATGACGCGATCCGCAAGAAAAACAGCCTCCACCAGATCGTGGGTCACAAAAAACATAGTAGCCCCTGTATTCATCCAAATTCGTTGCAACTCTAAATTCATCCGTTCGCGATTGAATTCATCTAAATCAGCAAAAGGCTCATCGAGAAGAAGTAAATCTGGCTCTGTAACTAGTGCCCGTGCTATAGCAACTCTTGACTGCATCCCTCCAGACAGTTGATATGGATGGTATGATGCATACTTTTCCAGTGCCGTGATTTTCAGCATTTCACCGATGACATTTGAAGCCAGGCTTTTCCCTTTCACCTCAAAAGGCAATTCTATATTTTCTCTTACAGTACGCCAGGGAAACAAAACAGGTTGCTGAAAAACAAAACCAATTCGTCCTTCTTCCTGTGCTCTCAGGGGAGAAGCTCCGTCAATATCAACAGCACCTTCATAATCATGTTCAAGCCCGGCAAGAATTCGAAGTAATGTGGTCTTTCCACCACCAGAGGGACCGATAATGGTGACACAGGCACCACGCTCCACACTACAATGGATGCCATTAATGATGCATTGGTGTTTTCCGTCTCTTAATTTCTGAGAAAATGAAAGGTCCTTGATGCTGATCATATTATATTTTGAGGAATAGCGCTATGCCGGATAGCATAAAAGCTATCGTGAGTATCGCTCAAGGCGAGTGATTCTTTGTTAATCTGCGTTTACAATTCGAGATCCTGCTCCACGAGATACCCTCTGCAATCATTGACGGCTCTTCTGCAGGCCCGCCGCATCAGAATTTCAAGATCGCGGAAATTCCCGTTGTCGTAATCAAACCCCCGTAACGCTCGAAGGGCCTGCTCACCGATTTCTTTAATTTTCCCCTCTGGATTAAACGCCACCATCTGCATCAACACATCCAAGATGTATGCCAATTCCAGTTCTTTCCGTTCATTGAGTGAGGGGATGCGTATGACGAAGTTAAATCGACGAAATAGATCGTTTCGGAACCGCCGTTCATGGTCCTCCTTTGCGCTATCCACAGACCAATCGTCAATTGGACGGTTTGTGGCGGCCACGACCAGCATGGGGCAGAACAAGGGGTCGCCTGACCAGCCCCGGGGAGAGACTTGATAGTCATCAAGATAAGCAAGAAGTTTGGCCTGAACGCTCAGGCTGGCGTCGCCTATCTCGTCGAAGAAGACGACTCCACCCATGCGCTCCAGGAGAAACCCCTTTTGCCCGTCGGGGTGCGCACCGGTGAAGGCACCGGCGCAATAGCCGAAGACATCATATTCAAAATCGCTTTCACGGTGGAGATATTCCGGACATGGTACCCGCTTAAACGGCCTTGAGCGTTCTTCGCCGGGTCCGGGGGATGTTGCCCACGCCAGGTAACGGGCAACGAGGGTTTTTCCTGCGCCAGATGGCCCAAGCAGAAGTACCCTGGGCAGACGATTCCGATCAGCGTTGAATTTTTGCCGAATTACTTTCTGAAGTCGGTCAGAAAAGGTCTGGAGCATGGCACGTCTTGCTTCGCTATCCATCCTGACATCCAATGCCAGAGCTGGCTCCAGTGTTTCATGGATCTGCTCACGTCGCTGCTTCACGTTTTTGCCTATGATATTGCGAAACATCCGCTTGCATTCGTCTAGCTGATCAAGAACCTCACCCATTTTCCCAGATGGTGAAATTGTTAAAAATGAGGGGTCATAATCAATAAGGTGATTCACAGAACTCAATTTACCATAAGAAACAAGCTCCCCGACCCGCATTCCCTTTTCTTCCTTGGGAGGGGCAGGTTGCCCCCAACACCCAATTTGTTCCAGAAGCCACTGCTTCCAATCACTCGTCGATGGCTTTTTGGAAATAAAAATAAATTTATAAGCAATCTCACCTTCTTCAATTAGTCCACAGCGCCAGGATAGAATCACCGATGGATCCAGCGGCATCGCACCCCAAAGAATAACAACTCTTCTGGGGGCTCTCTTGCCAATCCAGGGCTTTTTGGGATGGCTCATGCAATATTGATTGAACTCGGTGTTATCATTCACCAGAATAAAAGCGATATTACACTCACTCGCGATTGCTGAAGCATCTGAGAAAAGAGCTGTGTCCGGCCAACCTGACACCGGAGAAAGCTTGAAAGGTTCATTCTCAACTTTAGCTTTCAAGGGCATGTCTCCTAATTACACTGACTCAATTCGAACAGTTATGCTCTTCAAAGCGGACTTGGCCATTCCAATCCCTCCTTTAAAACGTGCGCAGAGAAGGTGAAGTTTTTCTTCAGGTGTCAGTGTTGAAAATTCCTTACTCTTGATACTAACCAGATCTTTTTTACTAAAATCAGGATAGTTCAGTTCTGGACTGATCCAGCTTCCGCCAGCTTCTCGATAGTACTTCGTTCCTACCTCAACAAGCCAAGAGAGCTGATACTCGGACGAAAATACATTAGAAAGGGGCATGTTATATGCTGGCCACAGCAACCAAATCTTATCAAGAAGCCTGGAAAACTGCGATTCATCGATTCCCTGCCAAACTGGTCTTTCATCTTCCATTGCCGCCAGAACCGCGTCCTCATGTTCTTCTTCCGATAAAGGCACCTCGTCCTCAATTCGTTTATTTATTCTCTGCAATAAGCCTTTTTGCAGAACAACTGGATTTTCAGAAAAGCGATCCTCTCTAAGGACGAAATTTCCAGGAAAGGGGTTCTGCAAAAACGCCTGTTTTTCCGTCTCAAGCCACTGGGCCAAGGCATCAAGGAAGGTCTTTAATTTATTGACATAGATTTGGATTTCAGGTGAAAGCTTGCTGGAGAACCAGGAAGGCCCTTCAAACCAGCAACGCATCCCCCCATTGAGCGCGGGCACCACCGTGATCGCATACACTGTATTGGTCAGCAGGGTAACTGAATCGTCAAACAGGGTATCACGGCCAAACAGGTTATCATAATCAAGGGACTGTGATTCGTCTTCCTGTACAGATTCCGGTTCATCTTCCTCGTCCTTTGCCTCAATGTCAGTCTCTTGTTCAGACTCATCTATAGATGCAATCTTCTCCTCTTCGGTCATCGTGTCGTCGAGCTTATCGTTTTCGGAAAAATCATTGAAATCAATAAACGCCTTCAGCAAAAAAGGAGACAACGAAAACACCATCTGCCGCGTATGAATAAGGTCGGTGCGTTTTTCTCTCGTTTTTTCAAGATTTTTACCTAAATGCTGCCCCTTGCTCTTTTTCTGGTCAGTTGACCGTATGTGCCCTTGATTCATCGTTGATGTTCCTCCTTAGGCCAGGTTGCTAGGTAACCGGCTTGCCATGATCCGCGCAAACGGGGACGCTAGATCATCTTCCAGACTTCCATGAACAGCTTCGAGAAGACATGTCCATTGATTGGGACCAATCAGCCTTGAGATAGCCGACCTATTTTCTTTCCATACCTGATTAAGAGCCTTCCCCTTACTTCGATGGATTATGAGCCAAATGAGCAGAAGATGTCTCTGGTCTATATCTGCGTACGCTTTAATCCCTTGAATCCTCTTGACAAGTTTTTGCGCATCATCCTTTTGTACAAACCAGTTGCAGGCGGACTTGGCTGATTTTTTTTCCCCTTCCTGGGTCGCTGAATAATCTTTCCCGTTGAGAAGGGAAACGACTTCATCTATGGAAAGCTGTCTCTCCGCCGTATGAAAACTTTGCATGGAGAGTTGTGTTCCCCTCTCTCCAAAGGACTGGGCGGCTATCAGACCTGCTGGATACCCTTTCGGTGAGGTATCATAACCGGATATCTTTCCATAGCAGGCGCTGCAGATTATTCGATCTTTTTGCCAGAGGCATTGCGTTAATTCACGCGCACCTGAAAATTTAACCTCACAGTTTCCTGGCGCCACAGTCCACTCCCAGCCTGCCAATACCAAAGAGCGGGTCAAAGCTCCCGCTTTGCCAGTTCCGAGTTTTTTGTCGAGCATGGAGCTCCGAGCATTCATAGCTGCCAGGAAAGAAGAGGCCGGCGTCATACCCTCCACGAGAGATTCCCGGATGAAGAAACTTTCAGGGGCAAGCTCAAACCCGGTGTCTCCCGGAGCAAGAAAGCCTCGAGCGCTTACGATCTGACGTACCTGTTTATCGCCACGGGCACCACTCACTGCAAGTGTGGCAAATCCATGGCCAGCCACTTCAGGTTTCTGCCTGGTCAAGTCCTCCAAATTGCTCAAGACCATATCGCCCAAAGATTTTGTTGCTTCAGTAAGATTCGATATCTCTGGATGTGATGAGATTGCCGCAAGTAGTTGTTTCGTTTCTTCCTTATATTCTTTTTGCAGCTTTTTCAGTTCGGAGAAACCGAAGGAAAGTCCGTGTTCCGTGACCACTCTCAGAGCAAGTTGCATCCATTGTGGAATAATTTTGCCCGCATCTTCTGCATGCTCTGAACAAATATGGCTCAGCAAGGCCTCTCCATGCTTTTTGCCCCAAGGGGAAGGAGTGGACATCAACCTGTTACACTCTGCACAAGCAGACTGAGATTCGGAGAACTCTCCAACTAACCCACGTAACTCACTTGTTGCTCCCTTTTGAAGAGAAAGGAGAAAATGGCCAGCGACAAAATCCTGATCAAAATGTGCCAACGGCTTATTGTTAGCAGCTGAAATCAGGTTACATTTTCGCGTTGGCAGCATCAACTCAATCGCTTCCTTCTGTTCCTCATCGCTCCATGGAAGATGGATGGCCATCTCGTCGCCATCAAAATCTGCCCCAAATGCTTTGCAGACCAACGGATTGATTTTCATGGCAAGACCATTTCCAGGAGGAATCGGAATTGGCCGGAAACTCATGATGCTGTACCGATGCAGCGATGGCTGACGGTTGAGGATAACGGTAGTATCTTGAAATTTATCCAGAAACCGCGAAATGATGCTGTGAGCCAGCTGCAAGTGCGCCTCCGAAATCCTTGTGTTACACCATGGGGTCGCCGTCCAGAAATCCTCACTCACTACCAATTCTTCAATTGATTTGGGTATAGAAAGGTCTACATCGAAAATGGCCTTAATGAGGATGTCAGCCCAGGTATTCTGTACAAATTCACTGAGAATTTCGGGATGAGCGACAATTTTTGGCCCAAGGAGGGGGATCAAAACCTCCGTAGGGAGACCGCAGGCATCCCATGGCAGGGTGGGATCGGGGACAATCACCAGACGACCTGAAATATCGACCCTCCTGCCGAGAGCTGCTCGACGGAGTAATCCGAATTTGCCGAAAAGTCGACCATGAAGAAGCGTGAAAAGCTTCGCAACAGCTTTTTCAATCTTCCTCGATGAATCGTTTTGCCTGGCAAGGGCAATGATCTCCCTGTACAGATCGGTCAACTGCTCTGGTTGCGGCACAATGGCGGTTCCAATTTTTGCAAAGCCCCGGAAACGGTATTTTAGGGGGAGTACAGGCAGATACTCGAAATCCGGGGGAGGCGGATATTTTTTACCAAACAGGAGGGGGGAGAAATGGGGATAAGGGACCGGATGGGGTAATTTGATATGCCCCCAGGAGTTTGGATCCCATTCAGAAACGCTTACCCGTCCGAATATTTTTTCATCGCAAAGCCCCCCCGGGGTGGCAAAAAATTTTTGTCTCGCATTATCACAGACAAGATATGCTGAGGAATGTTTAGAACAAGTGAGCTGAAACTCAGCTACCTTATGGCAAGGGATATCACCCTCAAGACTCTTTTGCGAGTAAGCGGAATATGAAGTTTTGCCTATCGTAAAAGCAATGCTCACTGTTCCTTTGGTCCGGCTATATTGAAATGAGATTGTTTTCTTTCGGCGTTTTCCTTCCTCCTGTAAAGGCTCCACCACCCATTTAACCTCTCTGGAGTCTTTGCCCGTGGTCCCGCTTGGAATAGGCATGTTCTCGGTTTTCTGTTCCATCTGATAGCCATTGTGTCGCAGTACATCCTGTACGGTGACTCCTGTCCTCCCCCTTTGCGATTCACCGGTTGTTCGCATTCGCTGGAGGTGATACCTGCAGTTTGCCATAGGGCAGTGATAGATACTCTCCAAGCCAAGATCCCACATATTGAGACTGGCGACTTCCCTGCCCATTTGCTGAAGAGTTTGTGAAGACAACCAGTTGAAGCGATATGACTCCTCCCCGGTTTGTTGGAGATCTACCCCCAAGGCAAATAAATGGTCTTTAATGGATTGAAAGGTCTGTCCTTGCGTTAGCGGTTTTTTGCTTGAAACCGCCGGATCAGATTTGATTGTCAAAATGCTTTCAAGATTCGCTCGTGCCCGATTGGCGGCCAGAGCCCAGATTTCCATTTCCCCGACCCGCTGCCCCCCTTTTCGTCGCTTACCGCCTACCGGCTGCCCGGTAACGATATTATAAGGAAGCTGGCCGGCTGTTCCTGCACTGCCCCTGACATTGGCTTTCTTAGCTGCTACATGTTTGAGCCGGACAATGTGTTGATAGCCAACAACCACCGGAGCTTTGGTAACCTTTCCTCCGGGTAGGGAGAGAAACATTCGGCCATATTCATCCAAAATAGGTTTTTTGCTCTTCCCATTGAAAGCTTGAACAGCCCTTTGGAAGTATTCCCAGCCGATAGAATTGAAAGCTCTACCAACATTCTCCGGTAAGCAGGAATCATCAAGCCGGGCCAATAAACCGAAACTGGTTTCCAACAACTGGCCGAGATTCATTCGCGATATGACCCCATGAGGATTAAGGATCAAATCAACGGTCCGACCGCGAAGATCGGGTGGCAGTCTTTTGTCACGAGGTAACCGCGGGAGATCTTCAGAATCACCAATCAGGGAGACCACTCCCTTATTCCCATAGCGGCCCATCAATTTGTCGCCCACCATAAGTGGGAAGTTTCTCCGAATCGACCAGTGGAGCGAGCCGCCGAGTAAAGTTGACGGCGGGTCCGTAAACTTGATGTCAACGAGTTCCCCATCGTGATCATCGGCAAAGGAAAATGGAGAAACTGCCCCACTTGCCGAATGCTTAAAAAAAACCAGCGGATCGCCTGGATTGATTCTCCCCTTTTTACGCAGGCCGTCTTTTTCATAATTCAGGACCTTAAAGGCTTCTGCGAAAGTATTCTGAAAAACCGGAACGGTAGGATTATATCCAGGAAGAATATATGCTGAGCGCTCCTCTACCGTTTCCCAGTCGAGGATTCTCTTGTCCACCAGATCCCGGTTGACGACAATGGCGTCTTCCATATTCCATCCATACCAGGGCATATAGGCGACCAGCAGATCAACCCCGGGTGCAGCCGCATCGCAGGCGGAGATGATACCAGTGTCCCTTTGCGGTTTGGTAATTTTCTGCACCATATCTTCATGTCCGGTTTGAATACGCGGTGGCAAGGAGGCTCTGATAGGAACAGCCTGCTTGAGATTTTTTGCCCCCATCATCGACCGTGGTCCATCGTTGTGCTGATAAAAAGGGACTAGGGAGGCGCCATATCCGAGATCGCCGTCGACCTCGGTTTGCTCGTTATCAGGCCGATACAATTGCCCTTGGGAATCCGTTCGAACACCTCGGGCTAAATGAAGGGTGATGCCGACTTTCTTCGACTCCGGTGTTTCCACCGGACAGATGATCCCCTGATAACTGGGATGATTCTGACGAAATATAGCTGGAAGCTGGTCTATAACGTCTTTTGGATATGCATAGCGCTGGAGAGAAGTCAATTTGGCAAGGGCTTCCAGGCTGTTCAGCGGATCAAAAAAATGAAGCCAACCGGAATTGATATAATCAGAGGTGGGAATAAGCTTGTATGAAGATGCTAATTGACACAGGTTGTTCCATTGCGACGAAACTGGGAGAGATTTCTTTTTCCGCTGAATTGTATCTGCGAGGAAATTATGAATTCGTTCAATTAACAAAGCACTGTATGTATACAGTCGCTGCCATGCAATATCCTGCACATCAATTGCCTCTTTGTTGATACTTGTTTCCTTATACTCGTTGAGTATATTTTTCGTGAACAATTCCCGTTCACTCACCACCTGGCCAGTGCCAAAACGCAATTTAAATTTTTCGCTAACATCTATTAATGACTCCAAGCTATCTTCGCAAATTGAGTTTTCTGAACCAGATTTGAAAGGGAAATCAACGTAAAGAGTACCCTTTGAAACAAAACGAAGGAATTCCTCCCAACTTCGCACACCTTGTTTTTTTGAATGTTTACGAATCTTCCAGAGACCGGGTTTGCCTACAAGTCGAGGATGCCATATCCATTTACCGGCATGCCCTTTCAGAGAATTGTCTGTATGAAGAATAAAAACACCCTGAAAGGGATAGGGGAATGTAAAGCGTAATACTTTGCCGCTTCCCGACCAGCGAACTTCGATTGTCGCTGTCAACGTCCGATTGTTTCGTAAACAAAAACTGACTTCATCGTTTCCAGGGCAACGCATCGTAACATTTAGAGTTCCTTCAAAATCTTCATGCCCGGGAAATAACTTCTCCCCGAGGAGACTATTCAGCTGTTGTTCAAGACAATATTCAAGAGATGGAGGGTGCAGAAGGTAAGGAGCAGTAATCAACTCATTCTTCGGGAGGGGCAGGATATCACGCTTAAAGGCAAATCGTATAAAGGGATTGTCTTGGTTGGACCAAGCTGTAGTGACAAGGTCTGACGGTGTGAAAACTTTACATAACGGTATTGAATCTTGATGCCCTGAGGATTTATCAAATGTCGCAAGAGAAATAAGTTTGACAAAAAAGTTCGGATGACTTTCTGGCTCTAGCAATAACTTGTACAGATGTAATATACCAAGCCTTTCACTTTTTGGTTCGGTCAGTGAGTTCCCAGGTAGATAAGGTAGGAGATGATACGAATGCGGTTGTTGCTGAGGAAGAAGGGAATTACATATTCTCTCCCATTCATCCTTCGGAATTTCTACAGCACTTTCTTCAACTCCACGGTTCGATTTTAAAGGAGGAGTAACCGCCTCAACCAATGCTCGAAACGCAGCCCTCTTCGGTGATTCATCATCGAGAATTTGTCCTCCAAAGAAATTGTATCCGTTAAAATCTCTGTCTAGTTTTAGAATATAGCGTTTTGCTGGTTCTGCCGATTTGTCGTCGAGTTCAATAACAATAAAACTGAATCTGGAATGCTTTCTTCCTGATGTTGTTAATTCTTTTTGTATCATTGTCACCACCAAGATGCTGGTTAGTTGATTCTGAAAACGGTCATTTTTTAATTCAAGGTTGCTTACACCGTTCTTCTCAAGATAGTCTAATGTCCGCCCTGAAATCTCAACCTACTGATATTTAATAAATTTCACGAAAAATTTATTAGTATTGTATTGCGAAGCATGTGGTGTGTAAAAAAATTCTATAAAAATGAAAAGACCATGGTATACGCTGTTTAGCCGAACAAACATACACATCACCGATGAGCAAACCATGGCCAAAGAGAGTCTATCGTTAGACTGGGAGAAGTGAAAGGTCTTTTGCATGATGGCCGCGAATTTTTAAAACAAGTTGCATGCGAGTGCCGAAGTCATGCCGGAAGCGATCTGATAGCGATGTTACGTCCATTTCCTGCGCAAAGCCGTGGATTATCTCCCCCGCCAAGGTGATGACGATTGCCATCGAGAGCTGCGTTGGCTGTATGATCGCCTAGATCTGAACGAGGCGCGCAAGGACCTGGCCAGCTGGCTGCAACGCTGGCAGGAAGTATCCCAGGCTATGCGCCTGGGTATAGGAGAACATCGAAGAAACCCTCTCTTTTTACAGTCTGACCTATGGGCATCACAAGCATCTCAAATCAACCAACATGCTTGAGAGGCTCAATGAAGAGATCAAGCACCGTACGCGGGTGGTGCGGATTACTGAATCACTCCGTGAAAAACTCCGAGCTAACAAAGAGGCCATACTTGAAATGTTTCGGAAACAGCAAATACCAGTGCCGTGCCAGAAATGCACCAGGCTGGAGTGGTTGTCACTCTTTGGCAGCCGTGTGGCAGGTTGTCTCTATATGGCTTCAGGCCTTTATACTGAAGGGTGGCGGAGGATTCCCAGCAATACAGATGCTTGTATCTGGAACTGAATAAGCCCAAGAGGTAAAATGAATATTAATAACCTTGCCCCTCCCCGATCAATCTAACGTCCTGGCGAAAACATTTAGTTGTCGCAAGCGTTGTCTGTTATGCCATTTATTTGCCTGTTCACAGGATAGGATGCCTCGATAATTTCCCGATTCTGCGGCATCTGCTAATGACCTGTAACCCCGCCAAGATTCAACCCATATATAAAAATACTAAGGTTCTGCTAAGGTTTTGGGACACTATAAAAAAGAGGGTGGGGAAATGGAGACATCCGTCTCGCTGGATTGAATCAGCCTTTTCTTCTTTCTTCGATTCACTTGCCAATCTGTCAAGACTGTTGAAATTGGACAGTCTTACCAGTAGGCGGATAGCCTGAAAACAGTCAAGGTTTTGGCTAGGTTTTCCAACACTATAAAAAGGTGTCGCAAATGACGGCAGCGATTTGGCTTGGTTTTTCGGGTGCAAATACTGATAGCTCTAGGAGCCAGCTGCTCAGGAAACATCTCAACTATTGCTTCATCAACCTAAGAAGAGATTGGTAGATCAAATCTCGCATGAAGAAACGACCTGCAAATAGAGAAATAGTTAAATAAATACAACATTTTCTTAATCAAATATTACCTTCACGTGGAAAATAGTTTGAAGAGTATACATATTCCTAACGGTGTATATGTTGCATAGGTCCTGTGGGCGGTACAAGGGAGGTGTAACTACATCCACAAAGAGAGACAGAAGACTAGAGACAGCCAGAGAAACCGGTGGAAAAATGCTGTTGAAATCACGGTTTTTACCGGAGATAGAAGAGGTGACTAACTCGCTAGCGTGAGGTGAGTAATTTTCCATTTTCATCTGGTCATTACCCTGTATGAGAGAACATCGCTCATCGTAACTACCAACCTGAACTTTGCCGTATGGTCACAAGTCTTTGGTGATGTGAAGATGACGACTGCCTTGCTGGATCGGCTGAACAATCATTGAGTTGTGTGCGTCAAGTTCTGCAATTTGTATCAGCATGTGGCGTAGCCACGAAGAACAACCGGCGGCCGAGAATGGGCTTGAGTGAACTCGTCGGAGGCCGCCGGTCCCTGCTTATGCTGTCAGTCGCATCAAGGCTTTCTTTCTGTGTTCTCGCAGGAAATTCATGTCGAGATAACGGTGAACCTCGATCCAGTTTTCATGTGTTTCCACCGCCAGGGCCCGAATCAACCTGAGACCGCTTGGCGCGTTGGGGAAAACCCGATCCAAAGGACTCACCGCAAGTTTGTCTCCGACGATAGTGATGGTCAATCCTGTTTTCCGTGCCTCTGCGAGAACGGTCTGCGCATCCATAAACAACCTCCGTCAAATGAGTAATATTTCGCCTTGTGACGGCACAGATTCTGAAAAGGTAACATTCAAACCCGCATTGTTATAGGTTTGTGTCTTTGTTACGGATAGAGAGGGGGGCCGAGGTAGCGTGCAAATGCCTCCGAAAACTGATCGAGCTCATATCCCTTGGCAGTGCTTGCGAAATCTAATCTGATGGTCTTTGAATAGATGCCGTAATCCTTGAGCTTAGCCGCAAGTTGCCGAGGTTTGATTGGAAACCCTCTGTCGTAAGTGGCCCATGGTTTTTCCTCATCTTCACACAAGCCCCTTAAAAGGTCTGTTGTGGCCATGCGGTCTATTTTGTTCAATTCAAACATTTCCTTTATGTCTCCTAAAAGTTCCGTCCCCTGTGAGAGGGACGAGCTCTCGGAGCCTGAGAGCTTCAGCGCTGCTTTTGTGGCAGTTTCAAACCATCCCTGACCAGCAACCATGGCAATTGCCAAGAGAGGTTCCCAGTTGTCCTGTGCTCGGTCGTTCAAACTCTGTGGCAATGACGGTCTGGCCTGCCTGACCGCCTCTGCGCAGTCATTCGCAAAACGTGCGAGTTTTGCCGCCAGTGTAGGAAACAGATCAGGTTCTGCGTGTCGGATACGCTCGACTGACTCGGTAGCAAGCTTCCGTGGCAACTCCAAGACGACAGCCCTGTCCATGAGTGTTGCCGAAAGGTGGCCAATTCCTGAAAGAGCTTTTGCCCCCCATGTCGAGAATTTAGTCGGGGTGAATGTCTCCCCGACCGTGCGGATTACATACGCGCTGTCACGAGTATGACCACTGTTGATGATCCCTCTCAATTCCTCGTTGTCTCTCAGGCAAGCATCAGTCTCATCTATCAGCAGTGTTGGTTTCCATGCATCGATTGCCCGGAAAAGTGCCGCCGGTGATATATTGGAGGCCGTGATCGGTCTGGCAGAAAGCTTGCCAAGGATCGTAAGAAGCATCGTTTTCCCACAACGCTTTTCTGGTGCTGTGATGACTGCCAGTGGTGCCACCTGCACAACGTCCATGAACCACGTCATTGCAGCCCACAGAGCAACCGCGTCAGCCACCTCTTGAGAACAAATGATAAATCTTCTAACGGTGATGGAAATCTGCGTAAGTAGCTCGGCGGGGTCAATCTGCTTTTCCCATGTAACTACCTCCCGGAAGGGAAGATCTTCGCCTATACCAGGAGACTCTCTTTCAATCTTAACGAGCTTATCCAGTAATGTAACTCTCACCCCAAGAAGGCCAGCCTTGTCTACGCGCACTCGGTCGTATTCGATTAACGATAACCTGGCAAGATCCCGAATGACTTCTTCGTCGTTTACAGGTGCATGTTCTTCTGTGAGGGGGTGTATATCCGTAACAAGGTCACAACCCTTTGTTTCTGCTGTTTCGTGAAAATCTCTATCCGTAACAAAAAGGAAGCGTGATAGTTTATCCGTCACAACCTGATTGCCCAACTCATGTTCCTGTTCAGGCCAAGGCAAGAGATTAGGGTGAAGTTTGCAAGTATCCAAGCAAGAGTGAATGGCAAGCTTGCTGTCATCTTCGCGTAAGGCCTCAGTCCGCTTCAGTCTGCCGAGTCTCATGAGTTGCTCTCCACACGGCATCCGGCCATAAATTTCTCGATATCCTCAATCCTGTAGCGAACTTGCCGGCCAAATTTGAAATACGGTATTCCCCGTTGAAAATGCCTGTCCTTCCTCAAGGTTGGAACGGCTCTTCCGGTGATCTTGGCAACTTCTTGCTCTGAGATAAACTGTGGCATTTGGCACCTCCCGTGTGCTGTGAATGTCGTTTGCCACCCTATATCTCAAGATGTGTGCCAATATCGCTAAATAGGCTCCTGCGGCACTCAATGACCTAAGATGAAAGAGTTTATTGCAATAGTGATGACAGTAAGGCGGAGGTGTGGGAGTGGTGCTGAGGGGATCGGGTAACGATATCCAGAAATACGGTGACGATATATCGTTACCTGCGCTATTGAAGGTTACGATGGAGTATCAGTCTTAGCGAAACTTCTTTGGATCGATAGCAAGTTTTTCAATCTTCGACCGGAAAGTATTTAGCGGAATACCTGCTTTCTCCGCTGCCCTGGTGACATTGCCGCCGGACTGAGTAAGCAGTTTTTCGAAATATAGTATTTTCAAATCGCTATAACTCATTTTCCCGAGATGATCATTGTCAATTGGTTCAGTTGAAGATTGATATTCACTAAACCAATGAATAAGTTTCTCGCCATCTTGCTTACTATAAAAGAGTGGTAATATCTCATCCTTATTAAGAGCGTCGTCAACATACCCTTTCGCTTTTATAGTTCTTGATTTGAAAAGAATCAAATCCTCATGACCTCTGTATCCAAGAAGGTAAGATAGCATTCGAAAACCTTTTTCAATTTGATTAATAATTGCTTGAAATTTTTCTTTCATCTCTCCATTGTGATCGAATATCGTTTCTCCAAGGTCAAATGGTGTGCTATCATTTTGAAAATTGATATCACAATGGTAATTTTTCAGTTCCTCTTCTAACCTATCAGTAGGCACTTTATTTACATAATTAAGATCAATCCATAATGAAAACATATCTGCTGGATGCAGTTTGGTCAATTTTTCATCGACCATTGGTAATGAACCTCTAGTCAACTTCCCTGGGAATTTTTTTTCAAACATTATTCTTTGCCATTGCATAATTTTCCCAACTCTATCAACTTCCCTCACGTTCCCTGGCCAGTTATAACCAAGTAATGAGAGTATTTCGTATGGTCTAAGTTGCCTGAAGAAATCTTCGAATTTTTCGGCAAAAAAATAGAGTACATCCATTCTTCTATCGTGAAGAGGAGTTACATTAAACGGGGAAAACCGATATAGCAATTCTTCTCTAAGCTTTTCCTCCCTGTTAGTTGCGGCGATAATATGCACCTTAGCTTCATCTTCTTTATCGCTGCCGATAGCACGGAACTTTCCTGTCTCTACGAATGTCAAGAGCATTGCCTGAACATTCTCCGGCAATTCCCCAATTTCATCGAGAATTAGCGCCCCTCCATTTGTTTTCTTTATGAGTCCTTGTTTATCTGTGTTCGCACCAGTAAACGCTCCCTTTGTGTGTCCAAATAATTCTGATCTTGCCAAGCTTGAATCAGCGCCTACAAAATGACTACAATCAAGGTAAAGCACGGGGACTTTGCTTCCATATCTTTCTCGATAAATGGTTTTGTATCTATAAAGAAAATAACTTTTCCCTACTCCTGAAGGCCCAGTAACGAGAATAGGGGAATCTCCGGCAACATTGCAAAAAATATCGTAAGAATCTAGTAGTTTTGCCAACCCTGGAGGGGTTATTATCTTTTTACCATTGACCATTTGCTACCTCGCAGTATTAAAGAGAATTCATCAGACCACTTCTTTTTTTGACTGCTTCTTTGTGGCCTCGCTGATGATATTATCAACCTTTTCTGCTGCTGCCCGTAAAGCATCATCCCTGAAATGGATGTACCGTTGCGTCATGGCAGGGCTCTTGTGCGTCATGAGTTTTTGCAGGGTAAACATGTCCACCTGTCCACTACTCGCAAGCATCGTTGCGTATAGATGCCGTAGACCGTGCATAGGGCGAAAGTCTGACGGTAGTCCTGCCTCCTTCTTGATTGCGTTGAAAGTCTTGTTAGCATCCCTTCTCGGTCCTCCGTTGCGGGCAGGGAAGACCCATTCAGAGTTGCTGGCGACACTTTCAAACACCTCCCTTGCCGCTCTGTTCATGGGGATCTTCTGCGATTTGCCGCCTTTGGGTTCCATGATCGAGATGAACCCCCGCTGAAAGTCCAGATCCTCCCACTTGAGCTTGAATATTTCGCCTCGCCTCATTCCGGTGAAGAGGGCAATTTTCATCATGGCCGCTGCCGCTGTCCTGTGCGTTGTATCGAGAACGGCAAGCAATCGCTGTAGCTGGTCCGTGTCGAGATCCTCGGTCTTGATGTTGTCCACACGTGGCAGTCCGATTGAAAACGATAGAGGAGGGCATAGACCGCGATCAGCACCGAAACGTAGTATGCGGCGGAGTAGCCCCAGGATATGCTTGACCGTTTGCGGGCTTTTGGTTTTCATCAGCTTGATGCGTAGACGGTCAGTGTCGAGCTTGATAATCTCAGCCGGTTCCTTGCTGCCGAATGATTTTTCAAGGAACAGAGTCCAACGGCTCAAATCGGGTTTAGATGCCTCGCCCCCTGGAAGGTGCTTCCGGTATTCGTTCCATATCTTCCTGACCGTCCATCTCTCTTCGTATTGTGCCCTTTCTGCTCTCTTCTCGGCCCCCGTCTTTTCCTTGCCCTCGATCATTTGCCCGCGTAGCGTGGAAGCTTTTGCAGGGGTCATAGCGTCCCGATACTGTCGCCCGACCTGAGTCTCAACAACCTTCCCGTCACGTTTGAAGACGGCATAATATACCTTTTCTGTGCCGGTTCCACCGATACGCTGCCGAATGCGAAAAAACACCCCAGGGTAGCTGGTCTTGTGTCTGGTGTTGTTCATTGTCTCCCCCTCGTTATCCAACCATTATCCAACCCTATATCCAACCTTCAAAATATATTATGGGGAAAAAAGAGGAAAGTCAATACCATTAAATATCATTACTAAGATCAAGTAATAGCGTTCAAATATAAAATTGTCCTTGTATATACGGGTTGTTTGGGGAATAGTAGTCTTCGGCCTCCGAAGCCAAAGGTCGTGCGTTCGAATCGCATCCCGTCTACCAATAATACGGCCGCTTGAAAAGATAGTTTTCAAGCGGCCGTTTCTTTTTGTGAAGCTATTGTGAAGGAAATCCTCCTGTAAGGTTTTCCCCTTAATCTCACACCTAACCGATCCACTCTGGTGGAAGTATGTCGACGAATATATTGTCCTGTGCATCCGGTTCGCACGGAGAATCTGTCAATACGCGCCCACCACAATCCCCACAGCTTTTCCCTCGCCGCCTTGAGTTTCCTGAATGAGGTATTACCTGTAACCATACGGAGAAAGGATACGGGGAAATCGCCTGCGCAATACCTGGCGGTTTCACACCTCAACTGTTCCGAAGAAAATTCAGGTTCTCAATCGGAACATCTCTTCAGACTGGAGGGCCATGACGTGTTCTATAAATCCATTATTCTTATAGCAATGCTCCTTACGCTGGTAGCAGGATGCACTGGCCCGCGGGCGACGCTTGACGGCAAAGTCCCTGAAGATCGTCTGGAGCCGGGACTCCGGGTGCTGTATTTCAACGGAAAGTTTGACAAGGTCGGGCAGGTCCCCAGCGGGGACAGAGCACTTATGGAAAAGGGTAGACCGGGCGCGCCCATCTTGGTGATCGATCACCAGTTCGGCGATAACGAGGTGTATGACAGCGGCAGGAACCGCAGTGTTGGCGTGCAGATGAAGGGGTATCTCCTCCTCGACCGGAAGGGGATGTACGAGTTCCAGGCCCTGTCCAACGATGGGGTCGAGGTCTTCATCGACGGCAGAAGCATCCTCATCGATCCGGAAGTACATTCTGACCGGCTGTCCGATGTCGCGACAGTAGCCGTGCAGGAAACCGGATGGCATGCGCTGATGGTCAAGTATTTCCAGCGGAAGGGCTCGGCGGCGCTCACGCTGTACTGGAAACTCCCGGGCAATGATACGTTCGAAGTGATTCCCGCGAAGGCGTATGCGCACCTGCCGGACGAACCCGCGATCAAATAGGTTGAAAAAGGACAACCTGATCGGGGTCCGTCCCCTGTTGCAGGAAGGATTCCCGCTGGCTAGCGGCGACCCCGCTCTTTCTCGATCTGGTCGACAATGACTCCGCCGACGACGCCGGCGGCGCCACCGATTACGGCGCCGGTCGTGCCGCTACCGCCTGAGAGCGCGCCAACAGCCGCCCCGGCTCCGGCGCCGATCGCGCCGCCGCTCAGCATCCTCTGTTCCGTATTGCTCATCCCGGCGCATCCGGATATCAGGCCAGCCAGCATGAACAAGGCAAGTAATTTGGCGATACTTTTCATAATCTGCCTCCTTGCATCGAAGCAAAACAACAATAGGGGACATGCCCCGATTCAGATTTACTCATCCGGCAGCGATGAACACGAAGAGTCCCGCCGCTCCCGCGCGGACAGGAGTCCACAGCCAGGGCTGCTCACGATGCCCGCCTTCGCGGGCATGACGACAGGATGCGCGCAAGCCCTGGGTGGTTTGAGAATATGACGATGCTTCAGGATGTTATTCGTCCTGACTTTCAATGGACCGAAGGATGATGCTCATCAGTGACCCAATACCGGCGCTCGGTTCCCAGCAACGGACTGTCCCCTTACAACGATCAGGGGCATGCCGCGTCAGGAAGCCGGCTGGCCGCACGGGATCTGCCGCGAATCAGCAGTAATCTTCCATGGAGAAATGCTCGCCATCAAGTTTGACGAAATGCACCCCGTCGAATTTGGGCAATCCAGCTATTTTCCAGGCTACCTCCGGATTCTCGAACTGGTCGTAGACACATTTGCCCTTCTGGTGAACGTGTTTGCAGACATAGTTGAGGATGGGGAAGTTGTGGAATTTCGCATAGTATGCGCGCATGAAGGTGATTATTTCCCTTTGCTTGGCCGACAGATGGGCAATGCCATGCTCCTGCGCGATCGCCTTGGCCACCTCTTCATCCCACAGGTCCGGATCGGTGATGAAACCGTCTTTATCCAGCGGGATCCTCTTTCCTGAACAGTAGAGCTCACCCATGGATTTTCTCCTATCTGTTGCGAAAACGCTCCCCTCTGAAAGCGCTGCAGGCAGTCCCCCTCTCATGCCACAACAGCCAGCAGTTCCGGTCGCGGCGTCAGGGGAGGAGAACCGTATCCAACCACGGTACCTGCACCGGTCAACCGGGCTTGAATCTGCTGGCATGTAGTAAATATAATCATCAATCCGTGAAGATGAAGAGGGGCTCGACCCGCTGGCAGCGCCAACCCTGCCGCCGGGGCGCTGTCGAAACGGCGCCGGGCATCAGCCGGTTTTCCGTATTATAGTGTAGTTGCGGACTGATGGATGCAGTACCAAACGGGGCGCCGCCCGGATGACGGTTGCGGCGTCACTTTCCGGCACCGATAAGGAGCAGGCCATGTCGAAGACCTTGACCTCAGTGGCACATGAAGATACGCGCCTGCTGATCGCCGTCCTGCCCGTCGAACTCCAGGCGGCATTGCTCCCCGGGGCGGTGGATCAGCTCATCGAAGTCGTCATGGATCTCGGCAGAACGGCCGAGGCGCGGTTTACGGACCGGGTCGTCCCCTTGGGCCGGCATCCGGTCAACCATGATGACCTCGCTCATACCCTGGGCTTGATCGGCGATTTTACCGATGACAACCGGGCGGGGATAGAGCGGACGCTGCACCGTATTTCCGCGATCAGGAACCGCAAGGGCCAGGTCATCGGCCTGACCCTCCGGGTTGGCCGGGCCGTGCACGGGACCATCGAAATCCTGCGCGACCTGGTGGGGACCGGCAGGAATCTGCTGCTTCTCGGCAGGCCGGGGGTGGGCAAGACCACCATGCTGCGGGAGATGACCCGGGTGCTGGCCGACGATTTCCGGAAGCGGGTCATCGTTATCGACACCTCCAACGAAATCGCCGGCGACGGGGACATCCCCCATCCCGGCATCGGTACGGCCCGGCGGATGCAGGTTCCCCGTCCAGACCGGCAGCATGCGGTGATGATCGAGGCGGTGGAAAACCATATGCCGGAAGTCATCGTCGTCGACGAAATCGGCACCGAGTCGGAGGCGGCCGCCGCCCGCACCATCGCCGAGCGCGGGGTCCAGCTCATCGGCACCGCCCACGGCAACAGTCTCGAAAACCTGGTGATGAACCCGATCCTCTCGGACCTGGTCGGCGGCGTCCAGACCGTGACCCTCGGCGACGAGGAGGCGCGCCGGCGCGGCACCACCAAGACGGTGAGCGAGAGAAAATCCCCGCCAACCTTCGAGATCCTGATCGAGATGGTGGACCGCAACGACCTGCGGGTCCACAGGGATACGGCCCGGGCAGTCGACACTCTCCTGCAGGGCTTTCTCCCCGGCTGCGAATGTCGGAGGCTCAATGAGAACGGAGGGGTGGAAGTGGTCGATTGCCGGCCGGCGCCCGCTGCGCCGGCAGCGCATCTGCCTCGTCCCCCTGCCGGACCCGCTGCTGCCGCCGGTTCCGGCGCCGATGCCGCCGCTCCTCCCCGGATTTACCTCCACGGGGTGAACCGCGATCTGGTGGACCGCGTTGCCCGGGAACTGGCCCTGAATGTACGGACAGGCGTCAAGGCGGAAAAGGCCAATCTGATCATCGCCCTGCATTCCCGGGAGCGTGATCTAGATCTCAGGCGTTTCGGCCACATGCAGGACATCCCGGTCCATCTGCTGAAGAGGAATACCACCTCCGAGATCCGGCGGCTGCTGCAGCGGTTGTTCCATATCGTGCCCGGAGTTGACGAGCAGGAGATCAGGGAGGCCCTGCAGGAAGCCAGGATGGCAGTGCGGCAGGTCATGGAAGCCGGCGTCGATGTCGCCCTGCCCCCGCGGCGTGCATCCCTGCGCAAGGTTCAGCACCGCATCATTACAGGGTATGGTCTGGAGTCGACCAGTGTCGGGGTCGAGCCCGCGCGGCATCTGGTGGTGTACCCCCACGCCGGGGATGCCGTCTGAGCACCGGCAGGCGGCGGTTGCGCCGTCACTCGCGGCATCCGCGCGGTGCCAGCCAGCGGTGCCGGGCTCGCGAAAGTTTCGTCACCCCGCCTTCCCGCACCACCACCGGGATGAAATTCCGGCATCAGGACTTATAGTATACAGATACCGGGATGGTCCCGGTGTAGTCAGTGCAAGGAGGTGTCCTATGGGAAAACGACTCACAGACTCATACCACGGTTGGAACATTGAAGTCGACTGCGGCAGGAATCCCGGTAAATTCTGCAGCTTCGACGTCACCGACCCCGATGGCAATTCTCACCATGTCCCCATGGGAGGAGACAGCGTTGACCGCGCCCTGGAAAGGGCCAGGGAAATGATCGACCTGGAATCCTCGTTCATGCGTGATTCTTGATATCCACCTTCCTCAACCCCCGGGGGGAAGCAGATCTTTTCCCCTCCGGGGCCCTTTTCCGCGATCAGCCAGACCGCTTGATATTGCCGCTTTCAAGGTGGAAACGGCATCTGCGGCAACTTCGACTGCCGGAGCCATTGCGTGGAAGCGCCAGCCGGGTTTCTTCCGTTCCGGCCTGAAGGCCGGTTACAGGTGCAGCGGCGGCCAGCCGGTCATTTGCCGAGGGGGGCCATGATGAGTTTGATGTCATCGATCCAGACGGTTCCCCGGCCGTCGATCACCAGATTCAGTTTGACGTTGTCGGGATTCTCGCCTTTCTCCAGGAAGAACGGCGTCTGCATGGTCGACCACTCGTTGCTGCCGGACAGCGGCGCATCCAGTGCGCGGGAGAAGAATTCGCCCTTGCCCGGGAAGCTGCACCACATCTCGAGATAGACCTGGCCTTCGACGCCTTCCGTGCGGACCCTGGCCTGGTAGGTCAGCCGGCTGTCTTCGAGGTGTATGTCGCCGGTTTCGTAGAGTTTGACGGTGACGGGAGCTGTTGTCGCCATCCGCAGCGATCCTTTGCCGTCGCTTGAAATTCCCCTGTCGATCTCCACCCCGGACCGGGTGATGAGTCCTTCCAGGTCGTCGACCGGGAACATGCCGATCACCTCCGGCTCGCCTTCGTTCCGGGAACAGGCCAGCGCGAAGGCTGTCGTCAGGGCCATGACGAGGGCAGCCAGCCGTGCAGTCGTCTTCATCGCTTCATTCCTCCGCAGCGGGTTTCGGGGCACGCGCGGGGCGGTGCCTCTGGATGACATGACGATGACCGGGCGGCACCGACTTCACTGCCGCACGCCCGGCCCGCCGTCGGGATTGGCCGCCGCGCCGTCCGACTCGCGGATGGCGCGGCGGGCGTCGGCATACCAGTCCTCCTCGCCGTACAGTTTCTCCATGCATTTCGGGCAGAGGCTGTGGCTGAAGTCCGCATCCGAATGTTCCTCGATATAGGCCTCGATCCGCTGCCAGTAACCCTTGTCGTTGCGGATGCTCTTGCACTCGCTACAGATCGGCAGGATGCCATGCAGCGTCTTGATGTTGCCGAGGGCGTCCCGCAGTTCCCCGATGAGCCGCTCTTTCTCCACCTCCGCCTTGTGGCGTCTGCGGATCTCATGAACGAGCCGCTTGTTCCAGAAATACGACACGGCGAGCAGGATGGCCGCAATCGCCCCGACCAGCCCCGCCCAGGCTACGATATCCCTGACCCCGAGGCCATGCTCGTAGCGGACCGCTATCCATTTTTGCCTGATTTCGTTGTGTTTTTCCTGCGGCAGCGCCGCAAGGCCCTTGTTGAGGATGCCGACCAGCTGCGGCCAGTCGCGGCGGACGGCAATGGCCAGGGAATACTGCTCATAGGAGGTGGGAGCGGCGATCTTCAGGTTTGCCAGGCCGTGCTTCTCGATGAGGTAGGTGGCCGTGGCCAGGTTTTCGATCGCGACGTCGGCCCGGCCCAGGGAGACCTCCTGCAGGCCTTTCAGCGGGGAGTCGACGTAGCGGGGGACGACCCGGATCCTGTCCTGCTGCAGCCATTCTATCGTCGAATTCCTCCTGGTGACCGCCAGGCGCTGGTTCTGCAGGCTCTCCACGCCGCTGATGAAGGGGGCGTCCTTCCTGCTGACGATGACCAGCGGAAAGGAGAGGTACGGTTGCGTGTAGGCCAGGTACCCGGCCCGCTCCGCCGTAATCGCGGCGCAGGTCAGCAGGTCGATTTCCCGGCTTTCCACCTTCTGCAGGATATCGGCCCAGGGCTGCTTTGCCGCAACCTCGATCTTCAGACCGGTCATCGCGGTGATATGGCGCAGATAATCCGAGGCGATCCCCTTGAACTCGCCGTCATCGTCGAAATACTGGAATGGCGGGAACGCCTGCGGCCCGCTTATGCGGATCACCGGGTGGGCTCTGATCCAGGCCCGTTCCTCAGGGGTGAGGTCGGGAACGGCAGCCGGTGCCAGGCCTGCCAGGGTCAGTAGGAGCAGCAGCGCTGCAGCGATTGTCTGAGTTCGTCTCATACGCGATCAGAATGCCGGTTGTTCATTGCCGTGTGGTGATCCTGCCTGTCGGCCCGTCGCCGTGTCAGATTGCTTCCCTTGCGATATCCGCCATGAACAGCTCAATCTTTTTTCCCTCAATCAGCCTCAGGCAGGCGTCGACGCTTGCCGCATGGTAGAGCGTGCCGCGGCCGGCGCGGATTTCGTCGAGGGCCGTCTGCAGGCCGAGCGACGGCCGGTAGGGACGGTGGGACGACATCGCCTCGACCACATCGGCCACAGCGAGGATCTTCGCCTCCGGCAGGATGTCGCCGTCGGTCAGGCCACGGGGATAGCCCGACCCGTCGAGATGCTCGTGGTGCTGGTAGACGATCTCCGCCACCGGCCAGGGGAACTGGATATTCTTCAGGATCTCGTAGCCGACCTCGGGGTGGCAGCGGATGACCGCCTTTTCCTCCTTCGACAGCAAGGTCGGCTTGGCGAGGTACTCCGAAGGCAGGGTGATCTTGCCGATATCGTGCAGCAGGGCGGCGATATGCAGACCCTCGATCCGCTCTTCGGGGAAACCCTGTTCCCTGGCGATGGCGCAGGCCAGGTGTTCGACCCGCTGCTGATGGCCGGCGGTGTAGGGATCGCGTTTTTCAGCGGTCGAGGCAAGCGAGGTCACGGTCTCCTCGAGGCTGGCATGGAGCTCGTCGCGGCTTTTTTTCAGGATTTCCATGGCCGTCCTGCGCTCGGTGATATCGCGGGCGACCCCGCGGTAGCCGGTGAGCCTGCCCCGGTCGTCGCTGATCGGCACGGCGTTGAACTCAAGGACCACGGTCCGGCCGCCTTTCGCCAGGCAGGGGACCTCGAAGCCGCTGAAGGGCCGTTTCTCAGCCTGCAGCCTCGCGAACGCGGTGTTGAGCTCCGTCGCCTGGTCCGGTGCGGCGAACAGGGTCAGGGGGCCATGGCCGATCTCTTCCGGCCGGTAGCCGAGCAGGCTGAACACCTGGGGGCTCGCGTAGGCAAATCTCCCTTCGCCGTCGGTCTCCCATATCCAGTCGCTGGTGGTCTCGATCAGGTTGCGGAACTTCCTCTCGCTCTCTTCAAGAGATTTCAGGAGGTTTTCCCGTTCGGCGAATATCCGTTGCCGTTCCCGGTCGGCCAGCAGGCTCTGGCGGATGGTGTAGAGGGCCAGCAGCGAGATGACCAGCAGGATGGCGAGCGAGATGGAGGAGAGCCGGTTGCGGATGGCGGCGATTTCGGCGTGGACGTCATCGATATACAGTCCGGTGCCGACGACCCACCCCCATGGCTCGAATCCTTTGACGTAGGAGATCTTCGGCACGATCTTCTTCGGATCGTCCTTCCACTGCCACATGTAATCGACATAGCCGGCGCCGTGCCGCTGCACCGTCCTGACGAATTCGACGAACAGGCGCTTGCCGTTCGGGTCCCTGAAATCGGAGATATCTTTGCCGTCGAGGTCGGAGCGGTAGGGATGCATGATCATTCGCGGGGTCATGTCGTTGATCCAGAAGTAATCCTTCTTCTCCGGACCGTAGCGGAGTTCGTGGATGCGCAGGATGGCGCGCTGCTGGGCCTCCCTGCGGCTCAGCTCGCCGGACAGCTCACGCTCGTGGTAGGATTCGAGCAGGCTCCAGACCGTTTCCGTCAGCTCCTGGATCATTTCCTTTTTCCGGTTGAGGAGGCTTTCCTCGAGCTGCGGCAGGACGATCAGGAAAATGGCGGTGACGAAGAGGAGGACGGTCAGGAAGGCCGGCAAGGCGATCCGCCTGGAGATGGTGCTGGAAATCTTTCTCAGTTTCTTTTCGGGCATGATGGGCAATGACCTCTCCTTCGGCGATCCGATGCTGTCCTGCTGTATGAATTGTACGGCGGCGATCGGCCAAACGCCAGCAAGGAAAGCAAAAGTACTTGACCCTGGGGTGGATTTCACCTTGCGGGGCCGGGGCCGTTTGGCCCTTTTCCGGTGCTGGCGCCGTTGCTTTCCGCTGTTTGGACACTACATTAGATGAGTGGGGCGGACCTTGCCGCCCGCCGCCAGGGGTATTGCCTTGAGCGAAAATCCAGCGGAGAGCTGGCAGGTTTCTCCGTGCCAGAGAGGTATGAGATGATACAGCCTATTCCAGAAGGATATCAGAGTCTTACGCCGATGTTGGTGTTCAGGGACGCCCGTCGGGCCATTGATTTCTACAGGCGCGCCTTCGGTGCGGAGGAGCGGCTGGTGATGCCGGGTCCGGATGGCAGGGGAGTGATGCACGCCGAGATCCGGATCGGGTCCTCCATCGTCATGATGGGCGAGGAATGCCCGGAGTATCCCTGCAAGAGCGCCGAGACCCTCGGCGGATCCCCGATCAGCTTCTACGTCTATGTCGAGGATGTCGACCGGGCCTTCGAGAACGCCGTTGCGGCAGGCGCCAGCGTGACGATGTCGGTGGCGGAGATGTTCTGGGGCGACCGCATGGGGACGGTGCAGGATCCCTTCGGCTACAGCTGGAGTCTCGCCAGCCATACCAGGGACCTGACCCAGCAGGAGATCGAGGAGGGGGCGAAAGCCGCCATGGCCGGGACGGCCGGCACATAGAGAGTCGGCGGGACGGTCCCGGGGCCGGGCGGTGCCGCCGTGCGCCCGTCCGGGGATGACCGGGGCCGGCCGCTTTTCATCGACCAGCAATGGTCGTCTCCGGTACCGGTGCGTACCGGGAGGATAATCATGACCGCAATTCTCCACTTCTTCGACCATGCCTCGTCGTCGGAGGAGCTGATCATCACCCGCCATTTCGCTGCGCCTCGGATGCAGGTATGGAAGGCCTGGACGGAGCCGGAACGTTTCAAGCAGTGGTGGGGACCGAAGAATTTCACCACCCCCTATTGCCGGATCGATCTGCGTCCGGGCGGCACCTACCTCAACTGCATGCGTTCTCCGGATGGCAGGGAATACTGGAGCACGGGGATCTACCGGGAAGTCCAGCCGCCTTCGCTGCTGTTCTGCACCGACAGCTTTGCCGATGCCGACGGCAATATCGTCCCTGCTTCGCACTACGGCATGGGCGGGGATTGGCCGCTGGAACTGCTGGTGACCCTGACGCTGCGGGAGCAGTACGGCGGTACCAGGCTCACCCTGCGCCACGCCGGCATCCCGGCGGGCGAGATGCGCGACCTGACCGAAACGGGCTGGCAGGAATCCTTCGACAAGCTCGCCGACTATCTGGCGGCGGAAAAACGTTTGCCGGCTGGTTGTTCCGGATGATGCTCGACCCTGAACGGGCAATGCAGGCCTCATGCCTGCATTGCGGCACGTGCGGGGGACATCTCGATCGGCCGGGTGGCTTGCCCCGGCCAGAGGAAGCAGTGGTACAACATGTAGTATCATGCAGGCGATGAAGATACCATTTGACCCGGAAGGGAAACTCCGTTATCCTGGTCCTGCAAGGTGTCGCTCAGACCAGAGAGGGAATCCCGTGCAAATCGGGAGCGGGCCCGCCGCTGTGACCGGGGACGAATCCTGCACATGCCACTGACACTGTTCGGGAAGGCGCAGGAAGGAGGATGATCCGGGAGCCAGAATACCTGCCTTGCACTCAACTGGGCCTCCGTGGATCAGAGGCACGACGGTTGCATCTGTGGAGAAATCAGGGCCCCCAGATCAATTCTTTGGTCTGGGGGCTTTTTTGTCGGCCTGCAGACCTTCACACTTCACCGGATGGAGGAATCTGATGACCGAAAACGAACTCGCTTTTGCCAAACAGGCGCTGCTGTCGACGAAAGACTGGGATACCTTTCAGGCGATCCTGAGGAAATGCCTGTCCAGGCAGGTTTCAGGGAAGGGGGAGGCGTAACCCGGGACGGGTTGCCGCCGGCTGCATCGGTATCGGCGGCAGTCCGATCCATCAGGAATGTTTTTCCGGTGTCAGCGGGATCGCGACAGCAGAGGTTTTCGCAACGGAGACTGACGCCGGCAGTTCAGATCGTATGGATCTTCGAGGAAATCAGCCCGGCGATATAGGACGAGACCTCCTCGGCGAGGTCGATGAATTCCATGCCGACCCGCTGCTTGCCTTTTAGCGAGGTGATATTGCGGATTATGGCCGTCGAGACGACCCTCTGCCGGCCGAGGAGGAGGTTGAGCCGCACCGGCTGCCCTTTGCCCGGCGACGAATCGAGCAGGACGGCCAGGCCGCCTTTGGAGATATCGATCAGTTTTCCGATCTTGCTGAATTGCCGGCCGGCCACCTTGACCGGGATGCTTTCGCTGTCGAGGGAGGCCCGCAGATCGGCCGGGCCAAATCTTGCCCACAAGCGCTTGCCGAGCGCGTTTTCCGGCTCGAAATCCCAGTCGACCTCAAGGTTTTCCAGGGAAGGGATGTCATCCCATGATATTGCTGCTGCTTTCATAACTTTACGGACAATACTGATTGCACTGCGTGAGCGTTGGCGGCTCCGCCGCAGGTTTCGCTTTATCTCCCTTGCCGGTGGGGCTGAAAGGGAGTCATCGTGAAGATTATACGACACAGTGGTATATCTGGCAATGGGTCGAAAGGGAATTTTCCTGCAGGTGCCTGGCGGAAAATCCTTGACAGCCACCCATCCCATTGTTTTTCGGATAGTTTCGTCTGGTACAACATGTTGTAGATAAGGCTTGAGCGGCCAATAAATGTGGTGTATAAACTCACTCAGTTGCCGTCCTTCAGGGAGATGGTCCGGGTCTGAACGGCCTGGTGTTTTTACCCGGGAGGATCGACGCCGGGGGGCACGGACAAGAGGATAACAAACGCATTTTCAGCACCGTGAGGGGGGTGTGTATGGCACCGGATTTAACGAAACAGGTATTGACCAGTACCGCGGAAACCGTCTTGGCCAGGCGGTACTATCTCAAAGATGCCGAAGGCAATCCCGTCGAGACATGGGAGACGCTCTGCCACCGGGTGGCGGGGGCGGTGGCCGCCGTGGATCAGGACAGCGACAGCAGGGACAGCCTGGGCGAGGACTTCTTCAACCTGATCTACCGCATGGATTTTCTGCCGAACTCGCCGTGCCTGATGAACGCCGGCACCGACCTCGGCCAGCTGTCGGCCTGTTTCGTACTGCCGGTCGAGGACTCGATGGACGGCATCTTCACCGCGGTGCGCAACGGCGCTCTGGTCCACAAGACCGGCGGCGGCACCGGCTATTCCTTCTCCCGCCTGCGTTCGAAAAACGCCTCGGTCCGCTCGACCCAGGGCGTGGCCTCCGGACCGCTGTCGTTTGCCGCGGTCTTCGATGCCGCCACCGAGACCATCAAGCAGGGAGGCAAGCGGCGCGGCGCCAATATGGGCGTGCTGCGGATCGACCACCCCGACATCATGGATTTCATCTCCGCCAAGGAGGACCAGAACCGCTTCAACAATTTCAACTTCAGTGTCGCCATCACCGACGCCTTCATGCAGGCGGTAGAGGATGACGCCGACTACGACCTGATCGAACCGTCCACCAGAGCGGTTACCGCTACCCTGAACGCCCGTGCCGTGTTCGAGAAGATCGTCGACCTGGCCTGGCACAACGGCGAACCGGGGGTGCTGTTCATCGATGCCGCCAACCGCGCCAACATGACGCCGCAGCTGGGCGAGTTCGAGGCCACCAATCCCTGCGGCGAGCAGTGGCTGCTGCCCTACGAGAGCTGCAACCTCGGTTCGATCAACCTTGCCAATTTCGTCCGCAAGGGGGAGGTCGATTACAAGCGGCTGAAGTCCGTCGCCCGCACCGCCACCCATTTCCTCGACAATGTCATCGACTGCAACCGCTTCCCGATTCCCGAGATCGCGGATATGACCCTGAAGACCCGCAAGATCGGGCTGGGGATCATGGGCCTGCACGACATGCTGATCCAGCTTGAAATTCCCTATGGCAGCGAGGAAGGCCGGCAGCTGGCCGCCAAGGTCATGCGGTTTGTCAGGGATGCGGCAGAGGAACGCTCGATCGAACTGGCCGCCGGGAAGGGGCCTTTCCCGGCCTACGATCCGGCCTGCAACCACTATCCGGCCCGCCGCAACGCGGCCCTGACCTCGATCCAGCCGACCGGCACGGTGTCGATGATCGCCGACTGCGCCTCCGGCTGCGAACCGTACTACTCGATCGTGATGGTCAAGCACGTGATGGACGGCGACCGGCTGATCCTCGTCAACAAGTACTTCGAGCAGATCGCCAAGGCCGAAGGCTTCTATTCCGACGAGCTGATGAGCAAGGTGGCCGACAGCGGCACGGTCATCGGACATCCCGAGATCCCGGAAAAATGGCAGGCGGTGTTCCGCACCGCCCAGGACATCAAGCCGGAGGACCATATCCGGATGCAGGGTATCCTCCAGCAGAACGGCGTCGACAGCTCGATCTCGAAGACCATCAACCTGCCGAACTCGGCCACCCGGGATGACGTCAAGCTCTCCTACATCACCGGCTACCAGCTGGGCTGCAAGGGCCTGACCGTCTATCGCGACGGCTCCCGCGATTCGCAGGTGCTCAACACCAGGGACAGCTCGAAGAAGGAAGAGACCGCCATCGTCTCGACCAGCGGCCCGGTCAAGAAGAAACTGCCCGACATCCTCGACGCCAAGCGCTACAAGCTCAAGGACCAGGACCAGAAGTCGGTGTACATCATCGTCTGCTTCGACGAGAACGAAAAGCCGATGGAGGTCTTCGCCAAATTCCCCTTCGACAACCGTTTCGACCTCAAGGACAAGTCGACGATGTGGACCACCACCTGCCGCCTGGTGTCCCTGGCCCTGCGCTTCAACGTACCGATGGACGAAATTATCAAGCAGCTCGACCGTTCGAGCGGCCACATGCTTGACCTGCCGGCGCAATTGAGTAAACTGTTCAAATCATTCCTGGCCGGTACCCAGCAGGGGTTCTCCAGTATCTGCCCGGAGTGTTCCGGCAGGCTGGTGTTCGAGGAAGGCTGCGAAACCTGCCGGTCGTGTGGCTACAGCAAATGTTCGTAGTTCGTTTCCGGACGGAAACGAGATATTTTGTTCTGAATCGAGGCGCTCGAAGAATTTAACCGCAGGCTTATACTCAATATTCCGAGGATTAAATTCTGAGGGCAACGAAGAGACAGGGCAAAAGAACCGTTTCCGGATGGAAACGAGTTCGTCGAATCATCGAATCCATGGTGTCGTGATATGGCAAAGATCGGAAGAAACGAGAAGTGCCCGTGCCAGAGCGGGAAAAAGTACAAGCACTGCTGCGGGCTCAAGGAGCGGGCCGCAAAGCCGCAGCTCAGCCCCGAGGCGGCCCTGAAGATCACCCTGATGGGCGGGGTGGAGGCCATCCAGGAGGCGGCGCTGGCGAAAAAGGCGGTCAATCGGGAACTGGGGGTCTTTTTCCTCTATTCGACGAGCGAAGGCGATGCCTGGCTGCTGGAGATGACCGACTGCGACTGCGTCCAGGTGGCCAGGGGCGGGGAGGTCGTCGAATCGCCGATCAACGAGAACCCGGAAGTCATCGAGATCAACTGGAGCCACCGCTTCGTCATCCGTGAAAAGAAACTCGAGATCACCGCCTACGCCGACAACTCGGTGCTGGTCCTGGCCGACGCCCCCAGCCGGGAGATCAGCGCCGCGATCAAGCGGATCCGCAGGAAATTCTCCGATGCCCAGCTCCGGGCCATCCACCTGCCGACCAAGGAAGATGCCCCTTCGGCCTGAGCATCGCTGATGCAGATTGTTCGTCTTTTGCCCCCGCTGGCGGTGATGGTGCTGATATTTCTGCTGTCGCACCAGCCGGGGGATGACCTGCCGCCGTTCTTTCCTTTTTTCGACAAGATCGCCCACTTTTCGATCTACGGCCTGCTGGCGGCGACCGTCATCGGCGCTTGCCGGCCGGAGGTGCGGCAGCGGCGGCCGGGGGCGGTCGTCCTCGGCGCCGTGCTCTGCTGCCTTGCCTACGGCATCTCCGACGAATTCCACCAGTCCTTCATCTCCGGCCGGTCGCCCAGCGCGGCCGATGTCGTCGCCGATACCCTCGGGGCACTGTCTGTCGCCCTGGCATGGCTGCTGCTGCCGTTTCGCTCCGGCAGGAGGACAGCCCCCGGAGTTCGCGCCGACTGAGGTTGCCCGCACCGCCCGGCGCTGATTTCGTCGGGCACCTTGCAAACGGGGCCATCGATCTGTATACTGTGTGGTATGAGAATGGGTCTCATTGTGTTTCTGTGAGCGAGGTGACGATATGATTGGCGCATCTGGAAATGTGAATTCACTGGTCAGCGGCGAACTGGTTGCACGCAGTCCCCTCAGGGAAGGCGGCGAACGGCCGGCCAGGGAGGAGGAGGCGAACCAGGCTGCCGGCCGGGGCGATTCGGTGTCGCTGTCGGCCGAGGCGATCGCCCTGGCCCGCAATGTCCCGCCGGCCGGGGAGGCCTCGGAGACTGGCGGCGAGGAGCGACGGGAGGCAAGGTCAGCAGGAAATGGCGGCGGCAGGAGCGGAGGTATCGATATCCTCGCCTGAGATCGGCCGCTGTAGAGGGGCGTGTGAAGGGAGCCGGGTTGAACCCGGCTCCCTTTTTTTTGTCCGGCCTTTCCCGGTCAGCCCCGCAGCAGACGGGCCATGTCCTTGGCGAAATAGGTGACGATGATGTCGGCGCCGGCCCGCCTGATCGACAGCAGGGTCTCCTCCATCACCCTCTCGCCGTCGATCCAGCCCTTCTCCGCGGCTGCCTTGATCATCGCGTATTCGCCGCTGACGTGATAGGCTGCGATGGGCAGGTCGAACTCGTCGCGCAGCTTGCTGATGATGTCGAGGTAGGCCACCGCCGGCTTGACCATCAGGATGTCGGCGCCCTCGTCGACATCGAGGGTGGCCTCGCGCAGCGCCTCGCGGCTGTTGGCCGGGTCCATCTGGTAACCCCGGCGGTCGCCGAACTGCGGCGCACAGTCGGCGGCATCGCGGAACGGGCCGTAGAAGGCCGAGGCGTACTTGACTGCGTAGGACATGATCGGAATCCCCTCGTGGCCGTGCTCGTCGAGGGCGGCGCGGATCTCGGCGACGCGGCCGTCCATCATGTCGGAGGGGGCGACCATGTCGGCCCCGGCCTCGGCGTGGGAGAGGGCGGTCTTGGCGAGGATCTCCAGCGTCGCGTCGTTGTCGACGGCCTTGTTGATCAGGCAGCCGCAGTGCCCGTGGTCGGTGTACTCGCAGAGGCAGACGTCGGTGACCACGGTCATCTCCGGGGCCTTGTTCTTCAGCTCCCTGATCGCCTGCTGGACGATGCCGTTCTTGGCGTGGGCGCCGGAGCCCATGGCGTCCTTCTTCTCCGGCAGGCCGAAGAGGATGACCGAGTTGACGCCGAGTTCGAGACACTCCCTGGCCTCCCGGGCCAGCTGGTCGACGGAGACGCGGTATACCCCGGGCATCGACCCGATGGCCTCGCGCTTGTTTTTCCCGGGCATCACGAACAGCGGGTAGATGAACTGGGAGGCGTCGAGCCGGTTCTCGCGGATCAGGGCGCGGAGGGCGGCGTTCTTGCGCATGCGGCGCGGTCGGTATTCGGGAAAGACCATGGTCAGCTCCTGTGGTTGAGAGGTGGTGGCGACGGCCGGCGCGGCGGGGAATAGATCCCTGAACGCCCGGTGGGCCGGGCGGTGCCGGAGCCGTCGGGGATCATTGGATGATGTCGAGACTCTTCAGTTTTTTGTGGAGGTGGCTCCGCTCCAGGCCGACCATTTCGGCGGTCCTGGAGATGTTGTTGTCGTTTTCCAGCAGTTTCTGCTGCAGGTACTCCCTTTCGAACAGCCGTTTCGCTTCCTTGAAGTCGACCCCGGCGTAGCAAGGCGCCTGTCCGCCGCCCGGGCCGCCGGCCTGCGTCCTGGCGGGAGGGGGCAGGAACAGGCCGACCTGTTCGCCGGTGATCCTGTCCTCCCTGCACATGATCGCCAGCCGTTCGATGAAATTGCGCAGTTCCCGGACGTTGCCCGGCCAGCTGTGCCCCATCATCGCCGTCAGCGCGCATTCGCTAAAGCTCTTGGCGGCCAGTCCCCGGCCGGCCTGATGCTGCATGATGCTGTCCACCAGCAGCGGGATGTCGTCGAGGCGTTCGCGCAGCGGCGGGACGACGATCGGCACGACATTGAGGCGCCAGAACAGGTCGGCCCGGAAGGTGCCGTCCTCGATCTCCTTTTCGAGGTTCTTGTTGGTGGCCGCCAGGACCCGGACGCTGACCTTGATCGTCCTGCTGCCGCCGACCCGCTCGAACTTCTGTTCCTGGAGGATGCGCAGGATCTTGGCCTGGGTCTTCAGGCTCATGTCGCCGATTTCGTCGAGGAACAGGATGCCGCCGTCCGCCTGGTCGAAGCGGCCCTGCCGGCTCGCGTGGGCGCCGGTGAACGAACCCTTCTCGTGGCCGAACAGTTCCGACTCGATCAGCTCCTCCGGGATGGCGGCGCAGTTGACTTCGACCATCGGCTGACCGGCGGACCGGGACAGGCTGTGGATGGTCTGGGCCACCAGTTCCTTGCCGGTGCCGTGTTCGCCGCGGATCAGCACCCAGGCGTCGGTGGGGGCGACCATCGCGATCTGCCGTTTCAGCGTCTGCATCGCTGCCGACTCGCCGATCAGCTCCACCGTGCCCGGCCGGCTCTCGCGGAGCAGCCGGTTTTCCAGCTCGAGCCGGGAGAGCCGCAGACCGTTGGTGACGGCGAGGATGATCTTGTCGTAGGACAGCGGTTTCTCGATGAAGTCGAAGGCACCCCTGCGGGTCGCCTGGACCGCCGTCTCGATGGTGCCGTGGCCGGAGATCATGATCACCGGCAGGCCGTAGCGCTCCAGGATCCGGTCGAGGGCGGTCATGCCATCCATGTTGTCGCCGAGCCAGATGTCGAGCAGGACCAGGTCGATGTTCTCCTCCTCGATCATCTCGATGCCCTTCTCCGCCGATTCGGCGGCGAAGGCGGCAAAGCCCTCGTCCTCGAGGATCCCTGACAGGGCCTCGCGGATGCTGGGTTCGTCGTCGATGATCAGCACGCGCTTGTGCATGACTCTCCTCAGCCCTTGCGTGGTTCGGTGGTGGTCATGGGAAGTTCGATGACGAAGGTCGCCCCCTGCGGCACGTTGTCCAGGACCCGGACATAGCCGTTGTGGTCGGCGACGATGGTCGAGACGATGGCGAGGCCGAGGCCGGTGCCGGCTTTCTTGGTCGAGAAGTAGGGTTCGAAGAGCTTGGCTTTGTTTTCCTTGGAGATTCCCGGACCGTTGTCGGAAACCCGGATGATGGCGCTGTCCGCCTCGGCGGACAGCGCGAGTTCGATGTCTATTGTACCGCCGCCCGGCAGAACCGCAACCGCATTGTCGAGCAGGTTGATGATGCAGCGCTTGATCTGTTCGGCGTCGAAGCTGAAGACCGGGATCGGCTCGCTCTCCCGGCAGCTGAAGGTGATGCTCCGGTGCGCCTGCTCGTAGAGGAAGAGGGTCTCGCGGGTCAGCTTGGCCAGGTCTGCCGGGGCCCTGTGGATCTTCGGCATCCGGGCGAACTGCGAGAACTCGCTGACCAGGCGCTTGAGTTCGTCGACCTGGGTGATGATGGTGCTGGTGCAGGAGTCGAAGATGCCGTCCGGCTCCGCCAGGATCTCCGGGTAGCGTTTGCGCAGGCGCTGGGCCGAGAGCTGGATCGGGGTCAGCGGGTTCTTGATCTCGTGGGCGATCCGCCGCGCCACCTCCCGCCAGGCTGCCACCCGCTGCATCTTTTCCATCTTGGTGAGGTTGTCGAAGACCAGGACGAAGCCCAGGGGATTGCTGTCATCGTCCGTCAGCCGCATGAAACTGACCAGCAGGGAGTAGTTCCTGCCCATGATGTTGAGCTTGAGGTGCTGCTCCAGCGCAGTCTTGCCGGTGATATTGAGTTCGTCGATGAAGCCGGCGACGATGGCCGCCTGCGGCGCCGGCAGGATCTCGCCGTAGCTGCGGCCGATGAGTACGGAGCTGTCGATGTTGAGGAGCTTTTCGGCGAAGCGGTTGAAGGTGGTGATGTTGCCGTTCTCGTCCAGCGAGATGACACCGGTGGAGACGCTCTGGAGGATGATCTCGGTGTAGCGTCGCCGCTGCTCCGCCTCCTGGGAGCTGGCCTGCAGGGCGGCATGGGCCTCGGCGAGGTGCCGGTTGCTGGTGCCGAGCTTGTGGGTCATGGTGTTGAAGGAGTTGACCAGCATCCCCATTTCGTCGTCGGACTCGGACTCCATCTCGAACTCGAGGTCGCCGTCGGCGACCCGGCGGGTGGCGTCGGCCAGCTTCTCCAGCGGCCCGGTGATGCCGCGGGAGATATAGAGGCCGAACCAGATGGCGGCGAAGATGATCAAGAGCGTCGCGATCAGCAGGATGATCAGCAGCCAGAACTTGAACGGTTCCTTGAAGTGCTTGAGCTGGCGATAGCCTTCGAGTCCCTGGGAGATCATCTCCATCCGCGTCACCTGCTCCCTGTCCACCAGCAGCGAGGTGATCAGGGTGGCGGGCAGCCGGCCGATATCGATCCGGCTGATGCACAGCACCAGGTCGCCCTTCGGCGTTTCCTCGATGGTGGTCCTCCGCTTGCCGGAGGCCTTGACGTCCCGCAGCAGGCTGACGGGGATTTTCGGCAGCTGGACGTCCTTGAGGTCGGGGCTGACCACCGAAATCTCGAGATTGTTGTCGTCGGAGATGATGGCCAGGCTGTCCGGGCCGTTGATGGCGTTGAAGGCGAGGATCTGTTCGAGCGACTGGTTGAGTTCGATGGCGTTGGTGGTGGTCAGCTCCAGCTGCTGCAGACGGGATTCGACGCCCTGGCTCATCTGGCTGACCTTGTCCTCGGCCTCATGGAACAGCGACTGGGCCATCTTGAGGGATTCCTGCAGCGAGTTTTCTATGCTGGCGTTGAACCAGTAATCCATGCTGGTCGAGACGAACTGCAGCGAGACGAAGAACAGCAGGATGGTGGGGATCAGGGTGAGCGACAGGAAGGAGATGATCAGCTTGGTCTTCAGTTTGCTGCCGATCCGTTTGATCCGGCGTTCGAAGAGCAGTTCGGCGAGGTAGCGGAGGACCAGGAAGAGGACGAAGATGGCCAGCAGCACGTTGAGGTTGAGCAGGGCGAAGACCAGCAGGTTGTTGCCGGTGGGCAGAGCCTCCTCGTGCTGCAGCACGGCGCGCTGAATCCACACCGAAAAGGGGATGATGCAGAGGCAGACGAGGATGACCCAGCGGATGATCTTCCGTTTCTGGGCGAGCTGTTCCGGGGTGTAGATGCGTTTTGCCGGCAGGGTTTCCTGCCGCGGTACAGCCGCATCCGGTTCTGGAAATATTCCGTTCATCAGGGGCTGCCGGGGGATCCGAAGGTGAAGGAAAGGGTATGCCAGTCGGTCTCGATATCCCACCACGAGACGAACGGCACGATATGCTGCAGGCTGAGCGGCAGGGTCTTGTTGAACAGCTCGGCCTTGACCCGCAGGGTGTAGGTGGCGCCAGGCGACAGCTTCGACAGCTCGATCACCTTGACTCCGTTGAGGTCGTTGAGGACCTCCTGGGCTTCGAGGAGGGAGGCGGAGGAGTGGTTCTGCCGGCGGTCCTCCTCCAGCTCGACGCGATAGATTTCCTTGAGGATGTCGTAGGACAAGGTGTGGGCGAAGGAGCGGGAGGCGATGATCCGGTCGGCCATCGACCGGGTGAATTCATGCAGTTCGATGAAGAACGAAAAACGGACGGGGATGCCGCTGTGCAGACCTTCCAGCATCTCATCGGTGAAACTGTTGCGCAGGGTGCCGAAGAGCAGGAGGTGGGTATCGGATGTCGCGGCGGTGAGGTCGGTGATGACGGCATCCCCACTCTCTTCGCCACGGACGGGGGTATGGCCCTGGCAGATAATGATCAGGAGGAAGAGGAAAAGGATCTTTTTCAGCATTGATGCCGTATTCTTATGCAGCAGGGGCAACAGTCACATCGCGTCGGGCGGATGGTCGGGGAAGTATGAATCCGGGAACAATCTACCTGAAATTGCAGGTACTGTCCATTGCTTGTTCCGGCAGTGGAAATTCGTCGGGACTGGTCATTGTCGGGGAACTTCCTTGACGGGGAACGAGAGTGCATTATATTGCGCATATACACACTAGATGTCAATTTAAGGACTTAAAGGAGGAGATCAATGCGTGTTGCCATACCAACAGACCTGCCGGGTGGGCTTGACGCCGTCCGGTCGGACCATTTCGGGCACTGCCCGATATTCACCGTCGTCAGGCTCGATGATCGGCAGGCAGTCGTCGACGTGGAGACGATAGCGAACGGCTCGCACGAAGCGGGCGGCTGCATGGTGCCGGTCAGGATCCTGCGTGACGCCGGCGTCGACGCGATCGTCGTCGGCGGCATGGGGGCCAGGCCGATGCAGGGTTTTGCCGAGGCCGGCATCAAGGTCTATTTCGCCAGCCGCGAGACGTGTCCCGATGTCGGCACGGTAATCGGTCAGCTGACCGCCAATCAGCTGCCGGTCATGCATGCCGATCAGGTGTGCAAAGGTGCAGGTAACTGTCATCATTGATAGATTTGTTGCTGTTCCAGGTTTCTGGCAGGAGAAGGAGAGGGCAGTATTCCGACCGGCTCGATTGATTATCCCGGGCCGGTTTCAACTTCAACAGGTACAGCGCCGATGTCGCCACGACCGAAAAAAATACGTCGCTGCCATGGGGAGTTCTGCCGGAGGGCATTCAAGCCGACGGGAACGCCGCTGACCGATCTTGAACAGGTCATGCTGTACCGGGATGAGATCGAGGCCCTGTGGTTGTGCGACAGTGAAGGATTGACCCAGGAGGAGGCCGGCCAGAAAATGGGCGTTTCCAGGGGAACGATCCAGCGGATCGTCACCCTGGCGAGGAAAAAAACGGCCACAGCCCTTGCCAAGGGACACGCTCTGGTCTTCGTCAGTGAGGATGAGCAGACATAGGGCATCCCGGCTGTGCATCCTTCTTCTCCACGTTTTTCCGCACTTCTGCCGGCTGTCGGCGATTCGGGGCTGTCAGCCGGCACCTGTCAGTTTCCTTATGGCTTCCGTCGACCGTTATTCCCCCCTGGCGGGCGTTGGCTGCTCCTGGCGGTCAGCGCCCTGCTGCTGTTCTGCCATCGACCGGCGTCTGCCGGATGGGAGGTGAGCATGGACCAGACCCGGCAGTTCGCCGATATCTATGAACCGTCGGGCCTGGTGCAACTCACCGATGGCCGCCTGCTGGTGGTCGAGGATGAGCAGGACAGGCCGGTTCATCTGCTGCAGACAGCGCGCAATGACGGGCAACTGGTGCTGCTTTCCTTTTCCGCACCGGCATTTCCGAACCGTGCCGACGATCTCGAGGGCGTGGCGGCAGCCCCCGGCAACCGTGTCTATGCGGTCACCTCCCATACGCCCGAGGCGGACGGCTCACTGGCTGCGGCTCGCAAGAAACTGCTCCGATTTACGGTGGAACCAGACGGAGGGTACGGGCAGGTGGAGGAATACACGGACCTGCTGCCGCACCTGCTCGAGCGGGTGGCGGGCATTGCGCCGGGAACCCGGCATCTCGATATCGAAGGACTCAGTCTCGACCGCCAGGGCCGAAGGCTGCTGTTCGGCCTCCGACAGCCGGTGGTGGACGGCCGGTCGGTGGTGCTGACGCTGGCGAATCCGGCAGCGGTCTTTGACGAGCGGCAGACCCCGGTGGTTGAGGAGGCCGTCGTCCTGCTGGACCTGGGCGGCGGGGGAATCCGGGCGATGACCTATGCGGCCTGCTGCGGCGGCTACCTGCTGGCCAACGAGGTCGAAAGCGGCAGCGGCAGGCCCCGGGCCTGCCTGTGGCTGTGGGACGGCGATCCCGCCAGTCCACCGCTCATGCTGGATTTTCCCGGCCGCGGCGAGATCAAGAACATCGAGGGGCTGGCGGTTGTCGCGGTCGAGGGCCGGGAATTCCTGCTGGCCGTCTGCGACGACGGCCACCGCGGAAAGGGGAAAGGCGCGCACTACCAGTTCTTCGCTCTCGATCAGCTGGCGGTGTTGACCGGGGCAGGCCAGCGGATGCCCTTGCCGGCCAGGTAGCCGGTCAGATGTTCTCGCGGGTCTTGTGGAACTCGATGTCAGGCCACTTTTCCATGAAGAACCGCAGCATCCACTCGCTCTGGCTGAGATAGGTCAGGAATCCCTCCGAGTCGGTGGCCAGGGCCATCTGATTTTTCCGTTCGAATTCGGCCATTTTCTTCTTGTCGCCGCAGCTCACCCAGCGGGCGGCCTGGTAGTCCACCGGTTCGTAGACTGCCTCGACCCCGTACTCGTTCTTGAGCCGGGCCATCGTCACCTCGAACTGCAGCACGCCCACCGCCCCCATGATGTAGTCCGAGCCGATCAGCGGCCGGAACACCTGGATCGCCCCCTCCTCGGCCAGCTGCACCAGTCCCTTCTGCAGCTGCTTCATCTTCAGCGGATTCTTCAGCAGCACCCGGCGGAAGTGTTCCGGGGCGAAGTTGGGGATGCCGGTGAACTTGAGCTCCTCCTTGACGGTGAAGGTGTCGCCGATCTTGATCGTGCCGTGGTTGTGCAGGCCGATGATGTCGCCGGGGAAGGCCTCTTCGACGTGGGAGCGCTCCTGGGCCATGAAGATCGTCGCGTTGGCCAGGGTGATGTCCTTGCCGAGGCGGTGATGCCGGACCTTCATGCCGCGGGTGAAGGTGCCCGAGCAGATGCGGAGGAAGGCGATGCGGTCGCGGTGGGCCGGGTTCATGTTGGCCTGGATCTTGAACACGAAGCCGGAGAAGTTCTCCTCCTGCGGTTCGACGATCCTGGTGGCCGACTGGCGCGGGCCGGGCGGCGGGGCCATCTCGACGAAGGTGTCGAGCAGTTCGCGCACCCCGAAGTTGTTGATAGCGCTGCCGAAGAACACCGGCGTCTGGCTGGCCGTCAGGTAGTGGTCGTACTCGAAGGGGTTGGCGGCCCCGTGCAGCAGCTCGATGTCGCTGCGCAGTTCGTCGGCCTGGCGGCCGAGCAGCCGGTCGAGCTCGGGGTCGTCGAGGCCGTTGATGGTGATGCCGGGCTGGATGCGGCTGTCCTGGCCGGCGGTGAACAGGTGCAGCTGGCCGCGGAGGATGTGGTAGACCCCCCTGAAGGTCTTGCCCATGCCGATCGGCCAGGTCAGCGGCGTGCACTCGATCTGCAGCTTCTCCTCGATCTCGGCCATGATGTCGAGCGGCGACAGACCCTCACGGTCGAGCTTGTTGATGAAGGTGATGATCGGGGTGTTGCGCATCCGGCAGACTTCCATCAGCTTCTCGGTCTGCGACTCGACGCCTTTGGCACTGTCGATGACCATGATCGCCGAGTCGACGGCGGTCAGCACCCGGTAGGTGTCCTCGGAGAAGTCCTGATGGCCGGGGGTGTCGAGGAGGTTGACCTCGTAGTCGCGGTAGGTGAACTTCATCACCGAGGTGGTGACCGAGATGCCGCGCTCCTGCTCGATGGCCATCCAGTCGCTGGTGGCATGGCGCTCGACTTTGCGGGACTTGACCGCGCCGGCGAGGTTGATGGCGCCGCCGAACAGCAGCAGCTTCTCGGTGAGGGTGGTCTTGCCGGCGTCGGGGTGGCTGATGATGCCGAATGTCCGCCTTCGGGCGATCTCGGCTTCGAGTTGCTTGCTCATGATGCTTCTATGGAAAGATTGTCCTTTGCGATATCGATTGCAGGTATTATAAGAACAGGCTGAGAAAAACACAGCACGATACGGCCTTTTTTCCATAAAGCAAACAGAAAACGAATACTCATGCAAAAAACACCTACAGTCCTGGTGACTGGCGGCTGCGGCTTCATCGGCGCCAATTTCGTCCGCCTGCTGCGACAGCAGCGGCCCCAGTGGCGGCTGATCAACCTCGACAAGCTGACCTACGCCGGCAACCTCAACAACCTGACCGGCATTCAGGATGGTCCGGGGTATCGTTTTGTCAGGGCGGATATCTGCGACACCGCCGCGATCGAGGGGCTCTTCACCGGAGAGGGGATCGACATGGTGGTCCATTTCGCCGCCGAATCCCATGTCGACCGCTCGATCACCGGTCCCGCCGCCTTCATCGAAACCAACATCGTCGGCACCTTCACCCTGCTCGAGGCGGCCCGCAGGCACTGGCTCGACGGGGAGGGGAAGCCGGCCGCAGGGACACGTTTTCTCCATGTCTCCACCGATGAGGTCTACGGCTCTCTCGGGGAGGAGGGGTTTTTCAGCGAAACCACCGCCTACGACCCGCGATCCCCGTATTCGGCCTCGAAGGCCTCCTCCGATCATCTGGTCAGCGCCTATTTCCACACCTACGGCCTGCCGACGCTGATCACCAACTGCTCGAACAACTACGGCCCCTACCAGTTCCCCGAAAAGCTGATCCCGCTGATCCTGCGCAACGCCATGCAGGAGAAGCCGCTGCCGGTCTACGGCGACGGTCGCAACATCCGCGACTGGCTCTACGTCGGCGACCACTGCGAGGCGGTGCTCGAGGTGCTGGAGCGCGGGCTGCCGGGGAGGAGCTACAACATCGGCGGCAACAACGAGAAGATGAACATCGAGGTGGTGACCCTGATCTGCGACATCCTCGACCGCCGGCTCGGCCTGCCGGAGAAGGGCATGACCCGCCGCTCGCTGATCACCTTCGTCAGGGACCGGCTCGGCCACGACCGCCGCTATGCCATCGATGCCGCCAGGATCAGGGAGGAACTGGGCTGGCAGCCGAAGGTCGCCTTCGAGGACGGCATCGAGATGACCGTCGACTGGTACCTGGCCAACCAGGACTGGGTGGAGGCAGTGGTGGACGGCAGCTACCAGGAATACTACACGAAGATGTACGGTGATCGCTGAGCGGCTGCCGGCCGCCGGATCCCGGATCATGAACGAAAGGAAGACAGACGATGCAGGTCATACCGACAGCCATCCCCGAGGTGCTGGTCATCGAACCGAAGGTGTTCGGCGACGAGCGGGGTTTCTTCTACGAGAGCTTCAATCAGCGGATCTGGCAGGAAAAGACCGGGCTGGAGCGGGATTTTGTCCAGGACAACCATTCCCGCTCATGCCGCGGGGTGCTGCGGGGGCTGCACTACCAGATCCGCCAGCCCCAGGGCAAGCTGGTCAGGGTGGTGGTCGGCGAAGTCTTTGATGTCGCAGTCGATCTGCGGCGGCAATCGCCGACCTTCGGCCGCTGGGTGGGCGAAATCCTCAGCGCCGGGAACAAGCGGCAGCTCTGGCTGCCGGAAGGGTTCGGCCATGGTTTCCTGGTCCTCTCCGAGTCGGCCGAATTCCTCTACCGCACCACCGACTACTACGCCCCCGAGCATGAACGCTGTATCGCCTGGAACGACCCCGACCTTGGGATCGTCTGGCCGCTGGCCGGGGAACCGGTACTGTCGGCCAAGGATGCCGGAGGAATGGCGTTCCGGGGGGCGGATGTCTATGAAGAGTGGCCGGTGCCTGTCAACGCGGCCTGAGCCGTTTTCCGGGCCGGGCTTGAACAGCCGGCAAAAAACCGGTAGACTGCAGTGAGTCGCCCGACGGTCAATCCGTATGTTGGGCTGGCCGCTGAATACACTGATGAAATGAACCACTGTCCACATGCCGATGTGGGAGGATATCCATGCGCAGTCTCGTCCAGATCCTGGTTTGTACCTCTCTGCTTCTTGCCGGCTGCGAGGCCTCTTTCAACCTGACCACCGCCGGGCTCAGCGACCCGGCGGTCAGCACCGCCGTCGATCTCAACACCGGGGCGCCGCTGGAGAAGGCGACGATCTTCCCCGCCGATGTCAAGACCCTCTATGCCACCGTCCAATTGAAGAACGGCCCGGCCGATACCAGCGTCAGGGCGGTGTTTTATTACCTTGAAGGCAAGCGGCAGCAGATCGCCGAGGATACGGTGAAGGGCGAGGGCAGCCGCCATCTCAGCTTTTCCCTCAATCCGCCGGAGACCGGCTGGCCGGCTGGCCGCTACGAGGTGGAGTTCGCCCTCAATGGCGAGGTAAAGGAAAAAACCGGCTTCGCCATCGTCCCGACCGCCGACATGCCGGTTGCGAAAAGTTTTCCGTCGGCCGGCGGCCAGCAGGCGACACCGCCCGCGCAGCCGGCCCAGACACCTCCGTCACCGCCGGCTCAGCCAGCCCAGACACCTCCGGAGACCGTGCCACCGCCTGCGGCCCAGCCCGGGGCCGCGGCCCCCGGCGTTCCTGCCGTCCCGCCGGCGACGCCGCCCCCGACGCCTGCCCGGGCGTACAAGACGTTTCAGGACAAGCAGTTCGGTTTTTCCTTCGAGTTGCCCGACAGCTGGACCTTCCAGACCGTCGGGGCCAACAGCGACTACCTGTTCAGCGGCCAGCCGGGTACACCCGAGGCCGAGATCAGCGTCATCGTCCAGATTGTCGACACCCAGAAAGGGGTGGTCGGCAGCCTGAAGGACCAGATGCTCTCCCTGCTGAACCAGTTCTCGCAGATGGCCGGGGCCAAGATTGAATCCAAGAGCCAGATCCAGACGGCGAACCAGATGGCGCCGTTCTTCCTGGTTACCTACCAGGCCGAGAACACCAGGAAGCAGCAGGTGACCTTCGGCCATACCCAGCTCGGCATCGATCATCCGCCGTATCTGCTCTTGATCAGCTATTCGGCGCCGCGCGAGATCTACCAGCGGAATGTCGCTGTCTTCCAGCACATGGTCGAATCGCTGAAGCTGACGCCGCCGGTGCGGTAGGCGGCCCTACTGGCCGAACTCCTCCGAGATCTCCGGCGGCTGGGCGGCCGGGGCCATCGCCGGATCGGCCAGCTCATCGGCGATCTCCGGCGGACTTCCAAGCGCCGGCACCGCCAGTTCCTCTTCCGGCAAGGCCGGCATGGCCCCCGCGGCCGCCGGCGGCTTACCGTAGCGGTAGTCGCCGAGATAGCGGGAGGCCACCCATCCCAGCGCCCCGTTTCTGGTTTCGATTTCTGACCACAATCCCTGCTGTTGCCGGACGGCGACCGTTTCGCCCCGATACAGCAGGGCCAGCACCTGGCAGGAGGTATCCGGGCATCGTCGCAGGTTGAGGGTATCCGCATGGATGACCATGTAGTTCCTGCTCGGCGGCGCGTAGACTACCCCGCTTTTCTGCGGCAGCGGTGCACAGCCGGCGACGGCGAGCAATAGGCCGCAGAGGATCAGCGCCGTGGGACGGGGCAGGGAAGGCAGGGGCAGCATATCACAGTCCTCCCGCCAGCCAGTCGGCCCGCTGGCTGACCTTCTGCATGTCCGGGGCGTTGGGTGCCAGGCTGCAGTACCGGCGATAGGCGTCCACCGCCCGCCGCTTCTCCCCGTTCTGTTCCAGCAGGATGCCATAGTTCTTGTAGGTCAGGGCGAACCCCGGGTTGGCCTGGATTGCCGAGGTGTAGGCCCTGGTCGCCTCCTCGATGCGGCCGAGCTTGCGCATCACCAGGCCGAGGTTGTTGAGGACGAGGACGTTGCCGGGTTCCAGCGCCGAGGCCTTCTCCAGGGCGACCCGCGCTTCATCGTATTTCATCTGCCGGGCAAGATCGGTGCCCATGGTCAGGAGTTCGGTGACGGAGAGCCCTGCTGCCGGCAGTGATCCCGGCGGCGGTGCTGTCGTTGCCGGGGTGAGGGCCGTGCCGGCGGCCGCCGTGGGGGGCGCCGTTCCCTGAGCGCCGGAGGGCTGGCCGAAGACGGCGTCGGGGTCGACCTGTTCCGGCTGCTGGGTCTGGCTCTGGTTCTGCGTCTGGGGCTGGGGCTGTTCCGGCTGGGGCGGCAGGGCGAACGGCGACGAAGCCGCCGGCGGCTGCGAGGCTGGGGCCGGGGAGACCTGCCTCGGATCATCGGTCTGGGGCAGGGCGAACGGCGAAGGCTCGGTCGCCCGGGCCAGGGTGGCCGCCAGCAGGCAGGCCAGCAGCGACGAGGCTATGTATGTTTTTTTCGATTGCATCGGTGAGTTGCTCCTTGTCTTGCAGGTATTGTCGAGAGGGTTGCCATGGGCCGTCCCTCCGCCCCCGCTATGTCTGGCATTGGCGACGCGGCGGGACAAGAATGCCGCAGGGGAGTGAGGACATCCGGATATTGTAACGTCAGGCAGGAGAAATTTCATCCCCAAACGGGCAGGAGAGCCGATGACGGCATCAACCCCAAGAGCGGTCGGTCGGGGGTGACG